>NZ_AP025732.1:1500000-1737500 GCF_023734775.1 Nostoc cf. commune SO-36
CGCACCTAGAGCGAGATTGCTGAGATATCAGGCTAGTTTGCATAATTTCGGATAGATTACCGCAAATGCGCTGATACTTTAATTTACTTTCTTCATAAAATCCGCAAAAACACCGTTACGCTATTTGGACTTGTGATCAAAACTTAGAGCATCCAGTTTCTTAGGGCGTGTTTATGACCAACCCTGTAAAGACGGTTATCCAAGTCAATCTGAAGATGGCTCTAGAAGTAGCTCAAGAATTGGAGCAAGCTCCATACACTCAACTCAGTACTTATTGTTTGGAGATTTTACGGGAAATAGGATGTCCTGGTACTGAACTCCCACTGAACTTACAAACTCGCGATCAGCAACTGAACTTTATCACAGGCTTTGCATCTTATGCTTTTGGGGAGGTACAAAGTGTATAAAACATTACTTGAAGATATATTTTCTAATTCAGAAGATGCAGAAGATATTGAAGATATAGAAGAAACTACTTTTCCTGCCACAGATAAAGATTTGTTAGTTTTAACAGAAAAATTTTTAGGGTTTGAAATTCCCTCAAAGGTTTTCTTGCAAGCTATAGCTATTGCTGATTACGACTGTGAAGCGGCTTTCCGTTACGTTGATAACTATTTGACTACCCTGAAAAATAAGAATAAGCGTAAGCATAAGAAATTACTTGTGTTAGGAGCTTCAACTAAGTTTGAAAATAATTAATGTGCTTTTTACTAAGCTAATCCTGAAACAATCCAATTTGGATAAGATAATTTGCACGAGCGATGTAGAGACGTTGCAATGCAACCTCTCTACAAATATTTATCCCATAGCTATAAGATAGAACAATTAGAATTTATCTAAAAGCATAAAATGGGATCTTTATTAGATCAAGCGTTTTTATCAGAAAAAGCTAGGTTCAAAACCTCGCCCCTGGTGGACGAAAAAATCCAAGTTTTCTCAAGGTAGGTAAAAACCCCACCTCTTGTGGGTGTCTGAATTAATTGCGAATTGCGAATTGCGAATTGGTTTTATGTGTGTCCTAATTGCGAATTACGTAGTTTGCTTCTCGCTTTTAGCGAGTATTACGAATTACGAATTAGTATTATTCCTTCCAAGACAAACTTGTTCATAACTTTTACCAGCGATATCCCAAGTGAACTCTGTTTCTACAAGTTGTCTACCGTTGTCAGACAATTCCGATCGCAGATGTGGATGATCAAATAGTTGACTAATCGCGGTGACATACTCTGTGGGTGTATTGGCTCGTAATGCCCGTAATGTATGACTAGCACCATCTACGCTCAATCCTTCTAAGCCGCGATCGCTAGCTACTACAGGTATACCAGCTGCCATTGCCTCTAAAGTTTTATTTTTAATGCCAAACCCAGTTCGCATGGGTACAACGCAGATGGTGGCTTGATGCAAATATTCTACCATCGAAGGCACACGCCCAATTACATTAATTCCTGGTTTTTGATTAAGCGCTAAAACTTCTGATACTGGATGAGAACCGACAATATCAAAAGTTGTATCAGGATATAATTTTTGGATTTCTGGCAAAACCTCCTTGCTGAAAAAGCAGACAGCATCAATGTTTGCTAAATTATCCATTGCCCCAATAAAAATTAAGCGATGTCCTCCTGGATCGGTGGTACGGTTGGGGAAAGAAACTAAATCTACGCCATTGGGAATAACTGTAATTTCACTATTGGGGTTAAATTCCTGTAGTTGAATTTTATCTTCTTCTGTTGTTGCGACAATTGCCGAAAATTTAGCACAGTAGCTTTGCTCATAACGACGCAAAAGTGGCAGATTAATTTTATCTCTGAGGGAATTTTCAGAAATGCCTGTTGCTAGTTGGTTCCGACAGGTAGCGTAAACAGAACTATGAACATTCACTATGGTTTTTAGCTGTTTCTGAAAATGTGGCTGCACATAAATTTCATTGACGCTATGTTCGCAAGTAATTACATCGCATTTCCCTGCCTTCACCCAGTTATCAACCCATGTTTGCATTTCAACCGAGTAGCGGTTGAGTACACTTGGCGGTGTCCCCTGTTGTAAAAATCTACCAAATCGCTGTATTTTCTTTAATATTCCGGTAGTTGGAGAATCTGGCGGACGTTCAAAAATAGCTAGATGATCCACACAATCGTGTAATCCTGCTATTTCTGCATCTGTAACATCGCCTTCGCGTTGAGTCGCTAGGGTGACAGTATGGCGTTGACTCAAGTATTTAAGTAAATTAAATGTCCTAACTTGGGTTCCCCCGCGCGTTGGTGGATAAGGAAAGGTGGAAGAGAGCATTAAAATGTTCATATAAGTGATGAATCAAATGTGATACATACACCATGACCTCATTGAAGGCTGATGTCATCATTTGATTTATACAAGAGGTCTATTTGCCCCTGCCTTAAAGCATAATTAAACCCAGGCGCACACCCACAGCAACAGCTTCGGTGCGACTGGAGACACTGAGCTTTTGAAAAATAGATGAGAGATGAAATTTGACGGTATGCTCAGAAATATGCAAACGTTTAGCGATCGCTTTATTCCCCAAACCTGACCCAAGCATACCTAAAACCTCTATCTCCCGTGGTGTCAAGCTTTGTACAGGATTCGTTACCACTTTTTCGCGGATAGACAGTAATTCTACAGCATCCGGGTGCAGCACCAGCAAACCAAAAGCGATCGCCTCCACAGCCGCAACAATTTCTGACTCTGTGCTAGTACTGGGCAATATTCCCCGGATTCCAGAACGTAACGCTGTCTCTAAGTCAATGTTATCGAGTTCCTCAACAATGACGATCATTCCTAATGGGTATTGCTGTTCTTGAATAGCCAGCAATTTTTCCCACACTGATTTTTGAAGATTACCGCTTAAATCTACCAGCACCACATCTGGTTGTAATTGCCCAACTTCACTCGCCAATACATCCAAATCAGATGCACTCCCCACAACCGTCAACCGGGGATTGGTAGCCACCACAGCTGATAACCCTGCCCGCACCACAGGGGAAGTAGCAACTACCATTACCCGAATCATGTTGCCTCCACAGCAGTTTTTCTCAGACGGCACACCAACATAAATCACAAATTGCCGTCCACCGCGTAGGAGTTGTAGCGGCACAGATCCTTTACTGTGATAAAGATATTTGCTTAAGTCATTGATGCTAGTGAATAATCGCCCCGAAACTCCAATTAAGACATCGCCAATTTGCACACCAGCAGTTGCCGCTACACTGTCAGGTAAGATTGACAGCACCAATAAACCCAATCTACGTCTATCTAAAAGCACAGGTTGCAGTGTAACTCCCAGTTGCAGACGACTATTTACCTGTAAAAAACGCTTAACAGTTTTGCTGGGAACTGCCACAGCCAAACCATTAGCAATCATCGTATTAATTCCCACAACTTGGCCTTGACAATCGGCAAGCGGCCCTCCAGAGTTTCCAGGATACAGCCGTAAATCGGCCATAACTGCTCGTGGATTATTTGCATAGATAATTCCAGTTGTCACAGCACCACTGTCAGCAAAGGGATTACCCACCGCTAAAACTAATTCACCCACTCGTAGCGCCTCAGAATTGCCGATGGTTGCAGCATTTAAATCAGTGGCAACAATTTTCAGGGCGGCTAAATCCTGCTGTGGATCAAATTGTGTACGCAGCGCGTCAAATACTCTTCCGTCCGCCAATTCCACAGTTGCGCGATTGCTGGTTGCTACATGAGCATTCGTGATAATTAGTCCGTCAGGTTGCCAAATTACACCAGAACCGATTCCCAAAGAGCCGCTTTTCACTTTAACAGTGCGAGTCGCGTAGTTTAGCAGCTACCTCTGTCAATTCAGCAGCGATGTTAGTTAATGTTGTGTTTGCCATGTTATGCAATTTTTAAGTATGTCACAGTAAAATCTATTAGCTGACAATAGTTTTTAGTCGGGTTGGGATAATTGAGAATGCTGCAAGATATCAATCAACCCAACTTTGCAAAGCAAATTCTCACAGTTCCGAGTTCAAAGGCTCAACGTTCGAGCAAAAAGGTCGAAGTTTCGAGTTCAAAAGCTCAACGTTCGAGCAAAAAGGTCGAAGTTCCGAGTTCAGAGGCTCAACGTTCGAGCAAAAAGGTGGAAGTTCCGAGTTCAAAAGCTCAACGTTTGAGTAAAAAGGTCGAAGTTCCGAGTTCAAAAGCTCAACGTTTGAGTAAAAAGGTCGAAGTTCCGAGTTCAAAGCTTGAACGTTCCAGTAAAAAGGTCAAAGTTCCGTGTTCGGAAGTTAAAGTTTCGAGTTCAGAAGCTTGAATGAATAGAAAAGTTAGATATAGCGCTTTTCATTTACGTGAGGTACACCCGTGTGGGCACGACACTGCCGTGCCCCTACACCCCGCGATATAATCTTGTACTGCATCTGAATTGGAATCGCTATAAATCTTGACACAGCTAGTTAAACCCATCCAAATTGGCATTATTCCTCCTTAGTAGACCGTTCGCCAACTGCGATCGCTAACTCAACTAAAACTCCACCCCGGACAACTTGCACATTGACAGCTTTACCAATGCGATCGCTACTATTAAGCAGCGCCAACACATCACCTGTATCGCCCACCGTTACGCCATCGAATGTTACCAAAACATCGCCAAGCAACACACCTGCTTTTTCAGCAGGGCCCGAAGCCTCAACATTGACAACAATTACCCCAGTTGCCGAACTTAAATTGAGAGCAGTTTTTAGATTGTTTTGGTAAGCGTACAGGTTGCATTCCCACACCCAAGTAGCCCTTAGAAATACGTCCTTTTGCTACTAATTGATCAACCACGCGATCGACTGTAGCAGTAGGAATCGTTAAAGCAGTACCACGCCGCCCCGATGTATTCATTCCTACCACAAAACCAGCAGCATCCACAAGCGGCCCACCTGCAAAACCAGAATAAAGGGTGATGTCTGGGCGAATGAATTGATCAATATTTCCGCCACTCATACTCCGCCAAGCACCGCTAACTACACTCACTGCACCCATCGCCGCCTTTAAGTCACCTTCGCTACCTCTTGCCAGTCCTAATACCAGATGACCGACTTTGAGCGTTTTAGCATCGCCAATTTTTGCCACAGGTATTTCTACATTCTCTAGTTTAAAAACAGCTATATCGGTGCTAGAGTCATGACCAACGAGTGTTACTGGTGCAGTACTACCATTTGATAGGGTAATGGTGATATCGTCATAGCGCTGGAGAGACTCATCAGAGGTAACAATAATACCATTACGCCAGTGAATGCCACTTGGGGAAACACGTGTACCCCCATTGACAGCAACCACAGCACTCCCAGCTTCTTCTACGGTATCAGCTAAACTGTTGGACAAAGCCAGTAATGAAGACATAAGATTTTTCCGTAAACGTTCTTAGATATTCATATAGTGCCGTTTTATCAACACAGACGACATCGGAAAAATGGGGAGAATTTATCCTAGAAAAATGGCTAGGATTTGCATCAGCTTTTTGGCGTTGCGGAATCAAGATATGAAATAGGAGATAAACAAATGCACACCCAATTAAGAGAAATAAACTTGCTTACTCCATCCAGAGAATTACCTCTATATGGCAAGAGAATTTTAGTTACAGCACCGAGAAATTATGCTTATAGGTTATCTGAACAAATCATCAAACAAGGTGGTTTACCTGTTTTCATGCCCACTATCGAAACTCGCTATTTATCAAACTACAATAAATTAGATACTGCTCTCATCCACATAGAAGAATTTGATTGGATTGTCTTCACAAGTAGAAATGGTATCACTGCATTTTTTCATCGGCTGAATGATTTAGATATTCCTGTATCTGTGGTGCAAAAATGCCAATTATGTGCTTTAGGAAAGACGCAGAAAGCTTATTATCTTTTTGTGGCAAAGTAGATTTAATTCCCACAGAATCTAGTCCAGCCGGAATTGTGGCTGAATTAGCGAAACTTCCGCATATTCACGAAAAAAAAGTACTATTACCTGCTCCAGAAGTTGTTGGTTTGCCTGAGCCTGATGTTGTACCCAACTTAATTACGGATTTGCAGAAATTGGGTATAGAAGTAACTCGCGTATCCACGTATATCACACAAGGTTTAGACGCAAGTATCTACGGTGTTGAATTAAACTTGATGCGTCAAGGAATGATTGATGTAATTGCCTTTAGTAGCACAGCAGAAGTAGAAAGCTTTTTGACAATGGTCAACTCACCAAGCGATTATGAACATTGTGTCATTGCATGTTTTGGCCCTTATACCGCCGCTAACACCCAAAAATTGGGTATGAATGTCTCTATCGTGTCTAAGGAGTATAGTTCATTTCAAGGATTTGCTGATGCAATCGCAGCATTTTTTCCTCTCTGATTTTCGTGTAGAGCTTTTGGTACATATAAACTAGCCCGACTAACCCCTAGAGAATCTAAACAGTCAACCGTAATCAACTCTAGACTAGCAGCACATAAACTCGTAGTATCGAATATGGAGTTTATTTGAACTAGGGATTGTTACATGGCAACTTATAAAGTCACATTAAAGACCCCAGATGGCGACAAAACAATTAATGTTGAGGATGATGTATACATCTTAGATGCGGCTGTCGATGACGAAGGTATAGACTTACCCTACTCCTGTAGGGCTGGTTCTTGCTCTAGCTGCACCGGGAAACTGATTTCAGGTTCAATTAACCAAGACGATCAGAACTTCTTAGACGACGATCAAATTAACGATGGATTTGTCCTTACCTGTGTTTGCCTATGCTACTTCTGACTGTACAATCTTAACCCATCAAGAAGATGAGCTTTAAAGATCGCTAACGAAGAATATGATCTGGACTTGCCTTCTTCCTGTAACGCTGGTTTTTGCTCCGTAACAGAAAAAAGGGAAGAAGGAATAAATCTGTATTGAATTTTGTTCAAAAATCAAACAGGAGTCCTAAATTATATGTCGTGTGCAACTTTTACAAAAATACTCGTTGAAAGCCCTTGACTAACAGGCGCTACGCGCCGTATTACGTACTTTAGGCAAGGGATGAAAACGGTTTGAGGTTGTTTACGCCTCAGTCACGTTCTGGTAAAATTACGTTTAACAGGAACGGTAATCAACCTGTATAAAAACCTAAATGCCTAACGGCAATCTGTACCTTGACAATTGAAGATATGGGGTTCTATTCCATAGTTCTAGTTCCTGCCCAGGAATAGGTAAAATCTTCATGGGGACTAGGCGATCAGAATTTCAATCAAACAAATTTTGGAATCATCCAACTACCGAGGGGCACTCGGAAAGTTAACGCTTGAGGAGAGAACCACCTCTGGGTTAGATACCGCAAGGGGTCTAATTTAAGTGGACTCGCTGAACCAAGATCCTCGTACCTTTAGGTCGAGGAGTGTCAATCAAACCTAGCCCCCTTCCACTTAAAGTAAGAGGGGGAAAATTCTATTCCTCTGTCCTTTTAGGACAGAGGAATAGAAGTAATATTCAGAATATTAAAATAATTCGTAGGTTCAGTTGAGCGGTTACTTAATGAAGTCGAGTTGCTGATTAACAATGAACCTCACTCTTAACCCCTCTTCGCAATGCGGAGAGGGGTTAGGGTGAGGTTACGCCGGATAAATCCGTAAGCGGCGATTTGGTTCTTCACCAAAACTATGCGACTTGAGGCGATAATGTTCTACCAACTCATGTTGCATTTTGCGAACTTGGGGAGAACGTGGTAATAACTCCACTGGCTGTCCTTTCGGAATCACAATTTGCTCAACAGCAAGTCTAGCTTCTTCCAAGGCATCCATCTCATCATCACTACCATTGTGCAAAAACAATTGTAGTTCTAGATCATCAGCCATTTCTGGATCGTCCATGTTCAGCAACCGCCGCAAACCACGGGTAATTTGCGGAATGGTGCTGGACTTAATCATGTGGATGGGTACATGACGGGCTTTGGCCATTTGGCGCAATTTGGCGTGGTTTTTGACGTGCGATCGCAATGCTAAAATTGCATCAGCACTATCTATATCTTTTGTCAATACTACAGGTAAAGTTAGCACGCTAATTACCTGTTCTAGTTGGTGGCGGCTAACCCCATAAGGGTAAACGTGCAATGGCAAATCTTCACCATTCGGCCCTGGCACTCTTGTAGCAGCATTTAGATCAATGCTTTCAGAATAATTGAAAGATTCATCCAGCAAACGGTCAAACTCACTGCGCCCAGTTACCCGCTCTACAGGCAATTGTGGCAATGCTACCATTTGTCCAGATGAACGCCAGCCATTAGACGGCCGCGCCGATGGGAAAGATTCTTCCACGGTCGCTAGCTGTCCACCACGACCGTTGACAACAGCTAACTGCCTTGTAACAGCAATTTTACCTTGGTCATCAACGGTTCTCGTTTGTGGGGTAGCCTGACGACCCCGCAACAGATTATCTACTGTGTCAGCAACACTTTCGTGTACTGTCCAGCGTTGGCGTTCCAACATTTCCACAGCAATTTCAAAGGTAGGTGGGGCTTTACGCTCCAAAACAGTCTTTTGACTGCCCCGCCGTCTGGCTTCGTCGTCTCCCAGTGTCACAGCTTGGATACCCCCAACTAAATCAGCCAGGGTGGGGTTTTTAATCAGGTTTTCAATCTGATTTCCGTGGGCAGTCCCTACCAACTGTACACCCCGTTCCGCAATGGTACGAGCCGCTAAAGCTTCGAGTTCTGTGCCAATTTCATCAATGACAATGACTTCTGGCATGTGGTTTTCTACTGCCTCAATCATCACCTGATGCTGTTGGTTTGGATGAGCAACTTGCATTCGCCGAGCGCGACCAATAGCGGGGTGGGCAACATCACCATCCCCAGCGATTTCGTTGGAGGTGTCAATAATTACCACTCGCTTATGTAATTCATCGGCTAAAACACGGGCAATTTCCCGTAAGGCAGTAGTTTTGCCCACGCCTGGACGCCCCAGCATGAGAATCGATTTACCCGTTTCTACCAAATCGCGGATCATGCCAATGGTTCCGAATATCGCCCGACCGACGCGACAGGTCAAGCCAATAATCTTACCAGTGCGGTTGCGGATGGCGCTGATCCGATGCAAAGTTTGCTCAATTCCTGCTCGATTATCTCCGCCAAAGATTCCAACTCGTTGAATACAATCATCTATCTGTTCTTGAGTAACGGGTACTTCGCTCAGATACTCAGCTTGATTAGGAAAGCGAGCCTCTGGGCGACGACCCAAATCCAAGACCACTTCTACTAAACTATCTCGTTTGGGATGATTCTCTAGTACTTGTCGCAGGTCTTGGGGCAAAATGTCTAATAACTTTTGGAGATCGTCTGTAATCGTCATGCTTTCTATTAGTGACGGAAACAAACGTAAATCAATGCTTTCAGTCTTCGCTCTTTCTTAGATGCTCATCCTAATGCTCAAAACATATAGCGATTAGCGCTCGTGCTGTGACTTTATCTGGGAAACGAGAGAATGGGCAAGTTCTACAGCTTGCCAAAGTAATATGTCATCTCTTCTAGGCGAACAGTCGCCTTTACGTGGTGTTATTTACCTCCTTATTCTCTAACTGTTCGAGAATTGGTGACAGCAGTACACGGGCGTAGCTACCGTAGGCAACCCGGAAATTTTGGATTTTGGATTTTGGATTTTAGATTGTGGATTGGTGTCTTCTAATCCAAAATCTAAAATCGGCAATCTAAAATCGCTCAGTAGTCCCATTGCCCTTAACTTAGCAACGGCTATAGCTATTTGTGCCACCTGCTAACTTGCACATATCCCGGTAACTTAGCTGCCAAAACTTTTTGTCCTAATTTCACCGAGGCTATTGTGGTGCCATCGCCAATATCACCACTCATAGGACGACCATCAGTTTGCCAAATTAAAGCACTCTTGAATGGGACAATTAGCTTATGCAGTGCTTTTAGGTAATCAGTCATCCCTTCGCCATCGGGACAGCTGATAGCTAGTAACTTTAGTTGATCAGCCCACGGTGAAATTGCTTGCCATAATTTCTCAAATTCTGCCAACCGCCCAACTTTTGTATGGATTTCTACGGCATCTACTCCCGTTGACATTACTAAAGGCGCGATCGCTCCCGACGTTGAGGCATACGATGAGGTACTAATTCTATTATGCGGACAAATTGGTATGCAACGACCACAGCCATAGCACTTTTCGGATATTACTCCTGAAAAGTCTTCTTTTATACTGTTAAACACAATGGCTTGTGCTGGACAAATCCGTTCACAGGGACGTGGGCAGTCTGTAGGACACTTAGTAGGAGCAAATTCTGCTTTCCGAAAATGGGGATCTTCTCCATCGTTCAGGCTGACCATCAAAAAGGGCGAATTTCCTTTGTACTCAAAGCCTCGCTTTTGGGCATCACTAGCCAGAGATTTGGCTATTTGTAGCCCTGCTTGCGCTGCTGCAATCACCGCAGGATCAGCTGCAACATCTATGCAGTCAGCGCCCGCCAAAGTATAGGCTAACGTTAAACTTCTGACTGCCGGCAAATGCTGGAAGCTGGCTCCGCAGATCAGCTTGAACCAGTTACCTTGTTTGAGAGATTGTAAAGGGGCGAACAGATCAGTCACACTTCTATTATGCGTTTATACGATTAAAAATAGTAGTCTGTGATCAAGAAAAATTCGGATTTCTTGATTTGGAGATTGGGGATTGGGAAATAAATTAGATATTAATTATTTCTTCCTATGCTTTATACGCCATCCCTCTACTTTTTTAGGAGGTCGAACTGTATGAGAGTCCATCTAATAACTGTATTTTTCGTAGAAGACTCTGCTGAAGACAGAGCTTTATATCGACGCTTCTTAGATCGGGACGATCGCTACACCTACGAAATTTACGAATTTGAGTCTGGCAAAGAAGCGTTGGAAGTTTGTCAATGGAAAACACCGGATGTAATTCTATTGGACTACCGATTGCCAGATATGGATGGGCTGGAATTTCTGCATGAATTACAGCGACAAACCCAAGGTAGCCATACATCTGTGATGATGTTAACTGGGCAGGGCGA
Source organism: Nostoc cf. commune SO-36 (assembly GCF_023734775.1). Classification (NCBI taxonomy): domain Bacteria; kingdom Bacillati; phylum Cyanobacteriota; class Cyanophyceae; order Nostocales; family Nostocaceae; genus Nostoc; species Nostoc commune. The sequence continues at coordinate 1,511,013 of NZ_AP025732.1, forward strand.
CGAAACGATCGCAGTCCAAGCTATCAAGAGTGGGGCGCAAGATTATCTTGTCAAGGGAAAACTGACTGCTGATAATTTACGTCGAGCGGTTCATGGCGCAAGCAAGCATAAGCAGCTAATGCGGCAGCTAAAACAACAACAAGAACAACAAAAGTTAGTCGGAGCGATCGCTCTGCATATCCGCCAATCCTTGAAGCTTCAAGATATCCTCACTACTAGTGTCAAAGAAGTCTGCCAGTTACTCAAGGCTGATCGTGTGTTGGTGTATCAGTTTACTCCTCAAATGCTGGGTAAGGTCGTAGCAGAGTCAGTATTACCCCAATGGACACCAATCTTGGGATTTGAGATTGAAGATACCTGTTTTCAGCAAAACCGGCGGGGAAAAATCTGCACAGTGGCGAACATCTACGAAGCGGATTTAAGTGATTGCCATATTCAACTTTTAGAACGGTTTCAGGTGAAGGCGAATTTAGTTGTGCCGATTTTGTTAGAAAGTAAGGGGACTCCTGAACTGGAACTCTGGGGGTTATTTATTGTGCATCAATGTTCTAGCCCTCGACAATGGCAAACATTTGAGGTGGAATTGCTCAACCAACTGACGGTGCAATTTGCGATCGCCATCCAACAAGGCGAACTTTACCACAAGCTCGAAACCCTCATACCGAGTTAGAAGCCAAAGTAGAAGAACGTATTGCCAAATTGCACCAAAGCAATCGCCGTTTTTATGCCATCTTTAATAATACTTTCCAGTTCACAGGGCTACTAACGCCAGATGGCATTTTACTGGAGGCCAACCAGGCTGCGCTCAGTTTTGGCGGACTCAGCTTGAAGATGTGATCAATCGCCCTTTTTGGGAAACACACTGGTGGACAATTTCATCGCAAACTCAAGCAGAATTAAAACAAGCGATCGCTTTGGCAGCTCAAGGAGAGTTTGTCCGCTATGAAGTCGATGTTCTAGGCGCAAATAACCGAGTAATAACAATCGATTTTCTTTACGTCCATTGCAAGACGAGACAGGCCAAGTTGTTTTGTTGATTCCAGAAGGGCGAGATATCAGTGAACAACAAGCTGCACTGCGCGAACGCCAAAAAGCTGAAGAAACCTTGCGCCAAAATGAAGAACGTTGGCAATTAGCGATCGCAGGTACTAAGGAGGGAATTTGGGATTGGGACATATCTACTAATCAAACCTTCCGTTCTCGGCGTTGGTTCACAATGTTGGGATATGAACCTAACGAACTTAGCGATCGCGATGATGAGTGGAGTATTCGCATTCATCCTGATGATTATGCCAGAGTCATGGCTGCACAAGAAGCTTATTTGCTCCGGCAAGTTTCAGATTATAAAGTTGAATATCGTCTCCGTTGCAAAAATGGCAGCTATCGCTGGTTTAAATCGCGGGCTAAAGGAATTTGGAATAAGCAAGGAAATCCACTGCGATTGGTCGGTTCACTTGAGGATATTACCGATCGCATACAGACTGAAGAAAGACTCCGACGGAGTGAAGCACTGCTAGCCACTACTCAACAGATTGCCCATGTAGGTAGTTGGGAATTTAATTTAGAAACTAAAAAGCGCTGCTGGTCAATAGAAACTTTTCGCATTTTTGGTCTAAATCCAACTCAAAGCGAACCGACCGAAGAAGAATTTCTCCAGATAGTTCACCCAGACGATCGCGCCTGGATGAAGACCCACATCCAACAGGCAATCGCTCAAGAAACCTTTTTTAATACTGAGTATCGAATTGTTCGACCCGATGGTTTAGTGCGCTACCTTGAGGCGAAAGCAGAGATAGCTTATGACCCTCAAGGGCAGGCAGTTAAGCTACTGGGATCTGTTCTAGATATTACAGAACGTAAACAAACTGAAGCAGCTTTGGCCAGAAGTGAAGAACAACTAAGGCTAACGTTAGAATTTAATCACATCGGTATTTGGGATTGGAATCTTAAAACAGGTGAAGTTGTCTGGAACGACAACCATTATCGTTTGTTAGGTTTAGAGCCAGAAATATCCGTAGCTAGTTATCAGCTATGGCGCGATTGTGTTCATCCAGAGGATGTTGACCAAATTGAGCAAGCTGTATCAAATGCTCTGGAACAACATACTAATTTTCAGGGTGAATACCGAGTAATTTATCCTAATGGTAGTGTTCACTGGTTCACAGGGAAAGGGCGGGGCGTTTATAACGAAGTAGGCGACCCTGTACAGATGCTAGGAGTAATTATTGACATCAGCGATGTCTACGACGAGCTTCGCTTACGCAAACAAGCAGAAGCAGCCTTGCGAGAAAGTGAAGCAAGGTTCCAGGCATTTATGAACAACAGCCCAGTACTAGCGTGGATCTCTAATACAGATGGGCATATACTTTACTCAAACCAAGTATACTTGCGGACATTTCAATTACTACCCGAACAGGTAATTGGGCAATCAGTTTTTGACCTTTACCATAGATGAAGTTAACTTTCGCAGCATTTCGAGCATATTCAGACAGTTACACAACAAATCAGGCAATTGAGACAATCAAAGTTGCTTCTCGAACAGATGGCATTCTTGGTGAGTTCTTGGTATACAAATTCCCAATTCTCGGATTGTCTGAACAAAAATTAGTGGGTAGGGTAGCGATCGACATCACAGAACGTAAAATTTTAGAACGAGAACTGGCTCACAAGCAAAATTTATTGGATACTTTTATCAATAGCGCACCCGTTGGTATAACCATTCTGGATCGGCAACTGCGTTACTCATTGATTAATGAAGCATTAGCAGAAATTAATGGTATTCCCGCAGCCGCGCATATTGGTAAAACTCTGTGGGAGATTGTCCCTGATTTGGCATCAAGGCTCGAACCGATCTTTCAAAATGTTTTAACTACAGGTGAAGCGATTCTGGATTTTGAGATCAGTGGAGAAACCCCAAAACTCCCAGGTGTAATCAGAACTTGGCTAGCTTCTTATTTTCCAATTCAGTCTGAAGCCGATCAACCCACTAGCATGGGCATGGTTGTAGTTGAAATCAGCGATCGCAAACGCGCTGAACAAATGTTAGAGTTGCAAGCAGTAATTATCCGCAACATGGCGGAGGGAATTTGCCTAATTCGTGCCACAGATGATGTGTTTGTCTACACCAATCCTAAATTTGAACAGATGTTTGGTTATGACCCTGGTGAATTAATTGGCAAGCATGTGTCAATTGTTAACCACGGAAATGAACTTATGACACCTGAAGATGTTAACCAGGCCATTAGAACTAATATCTTACAACAGAGTGAAGCAAGCTATGAGGTTCATAATGTTAAAAAAGATGGCAGTTTATTCTGGTGTAGCGCTACTGCTTCCGTTTTTAGGCATCCTGAGTATGGAAATGTCCTTGTAGCTGTTCAACAAGATATCACCGAGCAAAAGCAAGCGGAGGAAACAATTAAAGCCTCTCTGAAAGAAAAGGAAGTATTACTTAAAGAAATTCACCATCGTGTAAAAAATAATTTAGGAATCGTCAGCAGTTTACTGCAAATGCAGTGCCGACGGACACAAGATCCTGTAGTAACAGCAATTTTGCGCGATAGCCAAAACCGTATTGCTTCTATTGCCTTAGTTCATGAAAAGTTGTACCGTTCTGAAGACCTCGCCGATATTGATTTTGCTCAATATATCCCAGATTTAATAACTCATTTATTTGATTCTTATAATGTTAGTTCCAGCCCGATTACGCTTAATATTCAAGTTGATAATGCTAGCCTCGACATCGAAACCGCAATTCCTTGTGGCTTGATTATCAATGAACTGGTTTCCAATGCTTTAAAATATGCCTTTGTAGGTAATCGTGGAGGCGAAATTGAGGTTAAGTTTTATCAAGAACCGGAATCTACTTTGACACTTATTATCCGAGATAATGGTGTTGGTTTACCTGAAAATTTTGATAGCAAAAAAGCTAAAACACTCGGCATAACACTAGTTCAGGGTTTAGTCAAGCAGCTAAGAGGAAAGCTTGAAATTAACTCTCAACAGGGAACAGAGTTCAAAATTACTTTTACAAATATTCGGTCATAAACATGATTAGTATCCCCTCAAACACAGTGAAAAAGGAGACAGTTAAAGTCCTTGTCGTTGAAGATGAGTATATTCTTGCTATCAACTTACAAGAAACTTTAGAGTCTTTGGGATACGTTGTCTTAGATATTGCCGACTCCGCAGAAGGAGCGATCGCAAGAGCGACTAAGCTACGCCCAAACTTGATTCTAATGGATATCAGGTTACGAGGTGAAATAGACGGCATTCAGGCAGCAGAGCAAATTTGGCATAATCTGCAAATCCCTGTTATCTATGTCACAGGTCACTCTGATAAGTTCACTGTAGAACGGGCAACCCTGACATCCCCTTTTGGGTATATTCTTAAACCCATCAAAGAGCAAGAACTTTATGTTGCCATTCAAACAGCACTCAATCGCTATGATCGCGAGCAATTTTTGAGTTCTGTGCTTCGAGGAATGGGTGATGGGGTAATTGTAGTAGACAATGAATTACATATTAAATATATCAATCAGGTAGCTGAAGCTCTGACGGGGTGGCGATGGAACGAAGCTAAGAACAGGATGTTAACTGAAGTTATCAAACTTATTGATGAGCAAACTCAGCTTTCGGTAGAAAATCCAATTATCGCAGCCCTCCAACAAGAAACTATTGTCTATCTAAGCAGTGGCGTTTTACTAGTTCCTAAAAACGGGATAAATATACCAATAGCTGACAGTGCTACTCCCCTCAGAAATAATAATGGTGTAATTACAGGAGCAATCCTAGTTTTCCGAGATGACACACAACGACGGTTAACTGAAGAACGTAATCTCGCAAGTGAACGTGCCCGACAACTAGAAATTCAAGTGGCAGAACTTCAACGGCTGAACCAGTTGAAAGAAGATTTTCTGGCAACCACTTCTCATGAAATGCGAACGCCCTTATCAAACATCAAAATGGCAATCTCCGTACTAGAAAATATTCTTGATCAGCAGGGTATTTTAAATGCAAAGGCACTTTCCCCATCTGAATCTGTAGCCCGCTATTTAAGTATTCTGCGCGATCAGTGCGAACAAGAACTAGATTTAGTAGATAATTTACTGCATATACGGATGATTGATGCAGATATCTATCCTTTAGAATTAACTTCAATTCAACTCCAAAGATGGCTGCCTCACGTTGCCGAGTATTTTCAGGAACGCGCTCAAGCTAGGCAACAGTCTTTTAAACTTAGCGTTGCTCCAAATTTACCACCCTTAGTTTCAGACTTGTCTAGCTTGACCGAAATTATCTCAGAGTTACTCAACAATGCTTGTAAATATACACCGCCTGATGGACAGATTGCAGTCGATGTTCAGCTAATCGACACTAATGAAGATGCTGAATCTGGTGTATTACTTAATTTTCCATCTCCCTACTTTCAAATTGAAATTAGCAATTCTGGGGTGATAATTCCGAAAAAAGAACAATCTCGAATCTTTGAGCCGTTTTACCGAATTCCTCAAAGCGAACGCTGGCAACAGAGTGGCACAGGATTAGGTTTAGCATTAGTGAAGAAGTTAGTCAAATATCTCCAAGGCACAATAGAAGTTACCAGCACTCAAGGCTGGACAACGTTTACAGTTAAACTGCCGTTGAGTCTTTGATGTATTTGTCATTTGTAATTGTCTCCCCATTGCCCGAAAGAGTTCAAAGTACGTCAAAATCTAAATAAACGCGATGCCTGCGGCAGGCTACGCCTACGCATATTACCGACAATGCAGATTACTCAAAGTCTCCATACAGCGATTCTTGTGACTGACTTAGAACGCTCCGAGCAATTTTATGGCAAAGTGTTGGGATTATCTAAAATAGATCGTTCCCTGAAATACGCTGGCGCATGGTATCAAGTCGGCAACTACCAACTTCACCTGATAGTTGCGCCTACTGTCCCCACGAAAAACCCAAACGAAAAATGGGGGCGCAATCCCCACATTGCTTTCTCTGTTGCTGACTTAGACACCGCCAAACAGGAATTACTAAATCATAATTATCCCATTCAAACCAGCGCCTCCGGTCGCGCTGCCCTGTTCACTCAAGATCCTGATGGGAATATTATCGAGTTGAGTCAGCAGTGAGGAAGCAGGGGAGGCAGGGGGAGATGAGGGAGATGAGGGAGATGAGGGAGATGAGGGAGATGAGGGAGATGAGGGAGATGAGGGAGATGAGGGAGATGAGGGAGATGAGGGAAGAGAATTAATAACCAATGACAAATGACAAATGACAAATGAAAATTATTGCCTATTCTTACACCGATCCGCTTTTAGAATCTTCTCCCGATCAAGCCGATTGGGGATGGGAAGTAGATCGGGTTTATGAAGATTTGGGCAAGCCAGACTCTTCTGAACGATCGCAATTACAACAATTATTTACCGATTGCGAAACTGAATCAGCAGATTATTTGTTGATTCGTCGGTTGGAAGAATTGGGTGATACTGTAGAAGAAATTAGCGATCGCTTAAATAAACTCGAAGTAATGGGAATAGCGGTAATCGCCACTGAACAACCCTACACTTCCGAAAATTACCCACTGGGCGCTGATTTACTGAATTTGTTACACGCAATCCAACGTCAGCAACGTAGTCGCCGCATCCGTCAAGGACACGCCCGTAATCGTCTTGAGGTTGCACCGCCACCCGGCAAAGTTCCCTACGGCTATCGCCGAGGTAAGGGAAAATATACTGTTGATCGCAGTACTTCACCAGTAGTCAAAGATTTTTTTGAACACTTTCTACTTTATGGTTCCCTGCGAGGTTCAGTTCGTTACTTGGCAAAAAAATACGGTAAGAAAATCTCTGTCACTACAGGAAGGCGCTGGCTGACTAATCCAGTTTATCGCGGCAATACAGCTTACCAAAATGGTGAAATTATCTCCAATACCCATATTCCAATCATTTCTAAAGAAGAAGCAGCCCAAGTTGACCGACTTTTACGCCGTAACAGCCGTTTATCATCCCGAACTGCTAGCGCACCGCGTTCTCTAGCTGGGTTGGTTGTTTGCGCTGAGTGTCAGTCACATTTGACAGTTACCCGTGTCACCCAACGCAACCAAGATAAGGAGTATCTTTATTTACGTTCTACTAGCTGCCCTCAACGCCCCAAGTGTAAGGCTATTCCTTACCAAGAGGTGTTGGAACATACAATTGAAACGGTTTGCCGTGATTTACCACTGGCGGTAGCAGGGATGAATTTTCCGCAATTGGATGCAGTCAAGAATAGTTTAGGGCAAGCGATCGCTCGTCAGCAAGAAATACTCGTCCAGTTACCCGCTTTAATTGAAACTGGAATTTTAGATGCTGAAACAGCAAAGTTAAGGGCTTACAAACTCCGCACAGAAATTTCTGCACTCGAAGCAAAGTTGGCAACTCTCCCTCCAGTTAACTTGCGTTCTGTTGCTCAAGCTGTTTCCATACCACAATTTTGGTTAGATTTGTCAGAAACAGAGCGACGATTTTACTTTCGAGAATTTATTAGGCAAATTGACATTACTTTTCAAAATAAAGAATTACAACTCAGAGTTATTTTTATTTTTTAACTTAAATATGCTTGTCTTTGTCAAAAATAATAAATTTGGTTGAGTAAATAAACTCAATATTTTCGCTTGTTTGTTGATTTCAATACTTTTTTAGAGAATTTCTATAACATCCTAATTTTCATTATTACAATTTTGAATATTAAATTTTTGTTCTCATCCTCAATGCTTATATTTTATTCTGAAGATTACTTTCCCATCAGGACAAAATTCAAAGTTTATAACAATTATTTCTGTATTTTCGTGGTTAAGCTAACTTATATAAATTCTGTATTAAGATACACCAAACTATATGATTAATAAATCATAAAAGGTACATAATCTTACGTATAATCAAGCTACACATAGTTTTTGTAGAGAAGAACACCAAAAACAAGAAGCTAAGAAAACTTGGTTTAACCTCACAAATAAAAGGTATTACAATTAAGTAGATAAAAATTAAACTAAGGTTAAAAAATAAGATGCTAGTTAATACCCGGACTACTTAAGAGGTAATAAATAATTTATTGTTTGTATTATTTTTATCATTTACCTGCTGAAATGTTGTTTAAATAACTAAGATGAATTTTTCAAAAAATAGGGCTAATTATAAAAAGTTGAGTTAATCTTAGAAACTAGCAATTGTTAAGAACATACGTTGTTACTGGGTGGCAACATTGGAGATTAGCTAGATGTCTCTATGTAATCAAACCAGCAAGTAAAATGATTAACATAGAATATGCAAGAAGGAAGTTTTATTTGGAGTCATCTGGAAAAACAGCATCGCACAGTTGGCAAATGGATTGATTGGGTATGGCTAATAGTATTGCTGTTAGCAGCAGTATTACTGTTTAGCATCAATCTGGGAGGATTGCCTCTGCGAGATTGGGATGAAGGGACTGTGGCACAGGTTGCTCATGAAATTTGGCAAGCGCCAGCAGGTTCCATGCGTTGGCTTTACCCAACACTAGGAGGCGAACCATATCACAACAAGCCGCCTTTGATGCATTTGCTAATTGCTTGGGCTTATTCTTTGGGAGGCGAAAATGAGTTGACAACGCGTCTCCCTGGAGCAATTTTAACAGCGACATCTGTACCTTTACTGTATTGCATTGCTCAAGAGATATTTCGCCAGCGTTGGGCAGCGATTTATAGCGCTTTGATTTACCTAACAATGCTACCCGTAGTACGTCATGGGCGGTTAGCAATGTTAGATGGGGCAATGGTAAGTTTTTTGATGGTGATGATGTTGTGCGTGTTGCGATCGCGCCGAGATTTACGTTATTGTCTTGGTGTTGGCATTAGCTTCGGATTCATTTGCCTCACTCAAGGATTACTAGGCATATTACTAGGTGCGATCGCGATCGTCTTTCTATTTTGGGATACACCACGACTGCTCACCTGTTACTATTTCTGGATAGCAATCTTAATTGGCATTCTGCCTGTCGCTGCTTGGTATAGTGCCCAACTAATTGAATACGGTTATACTTTCGTTCAAATTGGCCTTGCAAACCCATCATTAGGCCGAATTGGCTCAGTTGTAGAAGCGAATTCTCAACCACCTTGGTACTATGTGATTGAACTTCTCAAATACACATGGCCTTGGTTATTATTCTTACCGCAAACTGCCCGCTTAACTTGGGAAAATCGCAACCTTAGCTGGGCAAAACTAATAATGGCATGGAGTGGTGTTTACCTGCTGGTAATTTCTTTCATGATTACCAAAGTTCCCTGGTATCTATTCCCGATTTACCCTAGTTTAGCTTTAGCTTTTGGTATCCAGTTATCAGAAACAGAAAATTCGCCTTTACTCTCATCCTACCCCCGTGCTTGGGTTGCTGGTTTAGCAATACTTGCTGTAGTTGCTTCTGCTGGTAGTATTTATTTTAGTTGGGGCACAACACCGAAAACAGACCTACAACTGATTTTTGCAGCAGTGGCTTTAACTATGACCTTAGCAGCTATTTTGGCAGAACGGGGCGACGGCCAATTTCTGAAGATTTTGTTTTGGGGAAGTTATATTTCACTGCTGTTGTTAATGAAATCTAACTACTGGGTTTGGGAATTATCTGAAGCCTATCCAGTTAAACCAGTAGCAGCGATGATTGTGCGGGCAAATCCAGCTACGAAGAAGATTTACACATCTTTTCCCCACCATCGTCCCTCGTTGGATTATTATAGCGATCGCACCATCATTCCCGCTTCTGTTGGTGAACTCCAATATTATTGGCACTACAACGGCCAACCCTACTTTCTACTTCATGCATCTGCTTTCAACAATCTTCAACTAGAGTCGATGAAGCTAATTGACCAAGCTGAAGGCTGGAAACTGATTACAAAAGACACTGAACGATTATAAATGTGGGGCATTGGGCATGGTTATTCTCCTTGTCCCCTTGTGAATAAAAAATCAGATCATTGCCCAAAAGGTAATGATACAAGTATTACCTGACAATTTATAACTTGGGTTTGATATAACTTACACATTTGGAATGCTCCCGGTATTTCCGCGAACATAATGTCAAACCGTGTCTTATTTAGGGCAATAAGACACGGTTTTACATAAGTATTTAGTTATAATATTACAAAAATCAAAACAAAATCTGATTTATACAAAAGTAATCCATTTACTGAGATTTGTTTCCTGGTTCATTAATTTTTTCCGTTCTGGGAAGAATTTGGCTATCGTAGTTTGTCCTCTCTTGGGTAAGAGCGATCGCACTAAAAAAAATGGCACTTCCTACAGCCAAGGCTACCATAGGACGTTTGAGCAAGACAAAATCTCTGAGAATCCTCGCTAAAGGTCGGCTTTGCCGACGTAGCGATGAAGACATCATCAATTGTCTCCAAGTAAACGGATCGCGGACATAATGACCACTTTGGCAAACGACTAGCCGTTCCTGACAATAGGGACAGCAAAACAAGCCCATGCGTGTTTTAACTGGTTTGGGCGTAGCATTTCTTTGGCAAATTGGGCAAGTAACATAATGATTATCAAAAGTGTGTATATTCATTTACCTCGTCCGCCTAGTCCATTTACTCGCTCTATAACAATAACTATATTGAATTGGAATCAATGTATGGTCTAACATCAGGCATAAACCATACATATATTGTATTACTACCAAGGATGCCTCAATGGTCGCAAGACGAGTATAGCTAGATTTAAGCAAGGATGACTCCAAGTTTTTGTTTGCCGGTGCGTTCACCCAACCCCCAAAAACTCTCTTGTCTCTATACAACGATAGCTTTGGCGCAGAGGCGCACTCTACTAACCGCAGCTATGTCCAACCTAGCGATCGCTAACCCCTAAATAATAATTGTCTCCTATTTAACCATTCTCCCTACAAAAATTTTGCACAATGACATTTTTGGCTAAAGGTTTGTAAATCAAGCAAATAAAGTCTACTTGTCTGGTTGCTAAATAATGGCTCACAATGAGAAGTAACAGATAAAAATTTAAATTTTTTCTTACATTTACCCCGCCCCTCAATGACTCTCTTGCCTCCCACTCAATTGAGGAAGGTAACGGAACAACCTGCCTTTCCTACACCTTCCGCTCGTTTAGCTCATCTAATTAATCGTTTTCAACCATCCCCAGAAACCGTTGTCCTGTTTTTAGCCATGCTCATTGGCGGTGGTACTGGGATGGGTGTAGTCACCTTTCATTATTTAATCCAGCTGATTCACCAGTTGATGCTGGAAAATTTAATGGGTCAAATCGGTGCATGGGGTGCTTGGACTTTAGCTTGCGTTCCCACCCTTGGCGGATTAATCGTTGGCTTGATGCGCTGGCGCACTCAAGATTTTGGCCCTGAACTTTCATCTCTCATCGCCGCCTCGCAGGGAAAAGAGATTAGGCGACCACTACGACCAGTTACGAAAATGTTGGCCGCATCTGTTTCTTTGGGGAGCGGTGCTTCTTTGGGGCCGGAGGGGCCGAGTGTAGAAATTGGCGCGAATTTTGGAATGTTGTTCTCTGTGATCCTTAACGTATCTCAAGAACGACAACGTTTGCTGTTGGGTGCTGGGGCGGCGGCTGGACTTGCTGCGGGATTTAATGCTCCCATCGCTGGAGTATTTTTTGCCCTAGAGGTAGTGATGGGAGCTACATCTTTCGCTACTTCTGCTGTAAGTGTAGTGCTGCTAGCGGCGGTGGTAGCAGCATTAATTGCCCAAATTGGTTTAGGGGCACAACCTGCTTTTGATTTGCCTGCTTACCAAGTCCGCAGTCCTTTGGAATTACCCCTTTATCTTGGCTTAGGTTTAGGGGCCAGCCTCGTTTCTCTGGCTTATACTCAATCAATTCGGGTAGCAAAAGCCTGTTTTGCTGGGAGAGTTCCAGGTTTCGCTTTTTTGGGGCAAATTCCTGAGCCGATTCATCCAATTATTGGCGGTGTGATAATTGGCGCAGTTGCTTTGCACTTCCCGCAAATTTTAGGCGTAGGTTATGAAACTGTAGAAGCAATGCTTCAGGATGTGGAGTTTCCACTCTACCTGTTGGTGCTGCTGTTAGTGGTGAAGCTACTGATTACAGCAATTAGTGCAGGTAGCGGTTTCATCGGCGGTTTGTTTGCACCAGCAATGTTTTTAGGTGCTTCTTTTGGGTCAGCTTACGCCAAAATTTTGGCTGTGGCATTCCCAAATATTTGCGATTTAATGGCGGCTCCTCCAGCTTACGCAATGGTGGGAATGGCAGCAGTATTAGCTGCTAGTGTGAGAGCGCCGTTAACGGCTATTTTAATGTTGTTTGAATTAACCCGTGACTATCGGATTGTTTTACCGTTGATGGCAGCTGTAGGTTTGAGTGTTTGGCTAGCGGAAAGGATTAAACCAACTTTTAACTCTAACTCTAACTTACAACAAATTGGTCTTTCGGAATTAAAAGATGAACAAGCGGAAATTGTGCAGCAAATTTTGGTAGAAGATGCTATGTACCCCTGTCCAAAAAAGCTACCTGCAACCCTTGGGGTATTAGAAGCTGCTGTAGAAATGATCCGCGATCGCGTCCGCAGTGCTTTAGTAGTTGATGAAGCAGAGCAATTAGTTGGTATACTCTCTCTGGAAGATATTAATCGTGCCCTTGCTCTTTGGCAAACTTACCAAAATTCCCTAACTGAAATTCCAGATAATTTATCCAGTCAAACCCTCATAGACATTTGTACTACTGAAATACTCTATGCATGGCAAGATGAACTTTTATCTGAAGCTTTAGACCGCATGAGTCTTCGAGGTTTGCATCAATTACCAGTGGTAGCACGAGACAAACCCGATCGCATTTTGGGTTTACTAGAAAAAGAGCAAATTGCATTAACCTGCAATTTAGCCGTCACGCGCAAGGCACTTCGCCACTATTTACCAGTCTTACCCACCACAGATATAGTCATTAGTCATTAGTCATTGGTCATTGGTCATTAGTCATTATTTTTCACAAATGACACTTGACTAATGACTGTTTATAGTCATTGTTTTCACAAAGGACAAAGGACTAATGACAAAGGACTAATAACCAATTTATTAAGCTGTAGCGTCTATGGCTTCATCATCTTCCCGATCTTCTGGATCTACCTGTTTTAGACGAATGTGCTTTTTGCCTAAAGTGATCAGAAACTCATCTCCTGGTTGAAGATTCATCTGTTTTGTATAAGCTGAACCTATAAGTAAGTTACCATTCGATTGCACACTAATTCTATAGCTAGCACTACGTCCACCACGCCCATTAGCGCTGGGTGTACTGTCCAACTGAATGCCTTCAGCATCAATTAGGGCATTTAAGAACTTCATCATATTGACGCGCTCTATACCATTTTTGGTAACGGTATAGTAGCCGCACTTCTTGGCTTTATCTTCCTTGCTCTCGCTCTCTAGCTCTTTGACTTTTTTGAGCAGTTCTTCACCGAGTAGGGGTTCAATTTTTTTCAGTTTAGGCATCAACTTAGGTCGAAAATGAATGTTTGAAGTGTTTGAATCGATTTTATTTTAGCTGAGGTTGAGCTAATAGGAACATAATCCTTTAGTTTTTATCTCAACCTAGCCAAGTATATTACACTCATAGGCACAATTGTTATGCCATTACCAATATTGCCAAAACAATCTATTTTAGAAAATGCTGGCAATGCTGATAACTATATATATATAGTTAGTGAATCACTGCTAGACTAGAATTGTTTTAAGTTTTCTAAACTAACGCTCGAAAACTTGTCTACAAGCTTTCGATGGTAACTAAGTTACAAAATGATAAGTAAAACTGATCCTTGGTCATTGATCATTAGCCATTGGATATTTACAAATGACTAATACCGATTACCTGTAAGGTTGCATAGAACCAGTTGCTCAGAGCAAGTTGTCTTACCAAGCCTAATTTTGTGCAGTTTCGCAAAGAATTAGTATAAGGATAAATGACTACAAACAACAAAACTTGCAAAAATGAAACTAACTACCAGAGGACACTATAGTGTCAAGGCGTTGCTAGATTTAAGTTTACAGCCAAGATATGGCCCTGCATCTGTAAGAGCGATCGCTAAACGCCAAGATATCCCAGCTCCTTACCTTGAAAAACTACTAATAGAAATGCGTCGTGCATCAATAGTTAAATCAATTCGTGGTAGCATCGGCGGATACCAATTGGCAAGAGAGCCTGCACAAATATCTATAGGACAAATTTTAGAAGCAGTTGGCGAAACTAGCCATTTACCCCATCACACCCCAGCAGCGACACAAGCTGAAGATTGGGTAACATTTAGCCTTTGGCAAAGACTCAACCAAAAGCTCAAAGAAGCTTTGTACAGTATTACTCTGGCAGACCTTTATTACGATGCTCGTAGCTGGCAAGCTTCCCTGGGAGAAGAAGCAAGTTTTGTGGTTTAGTCAAGAGTCAATAGTCTAAATATTGACCTTTGACTCGTGGCTTATGACTAATAGTATCTATATCTTAATAATTGCTGCATTTTTAGATTACTTAATTGGCGATCCTTGGGATTGGCCTCATCCAGTGCAAGTTATGGGCTGGGTAATTTCTCGCTTAAGCAAATTTTCTCTCCAATTGTGTCAAAATTCTCTAACACAACGTCTAGCAGGAATTGTATTAGGGATTATTTTAATAATTGGTAGCGGGCTTGTTGGCTTTTTGATTATAAAAATTGCCAGATTGGTTCATCCATTACTAGGAATTGCCATAAATAGCATTCTTTTGGCTAGTTGTTTTGCTGGCAGAAGTTTACGAGCAGCAGCAGAGGCTGTTTTAAAACCTTTAACAGCAGGAGATTTGGCTGAGGTTCGGAAGATTTTAAGTAATTATGTTGGTCGAGATACACAAAACCTTTCACAAGCAGAAATTTTGCGAGCCGTTTTAGAAACAGTTGCAGAAAATGCCACCGATGGAGTAATGGCTCCGCTTTTTTATGCAATTGTTGGTGTGTTCATACCAGTTATCGGGCCAACTCCCTTAGCTTTGGCATATAAAGCCAGTAGTACCCTTGATTCAATGGTGGGCTACCGGGAAGCACCCTATACTTATTTAGGATGGTTTTGTGCGCGGTTGGAAGATTGTTTGACTTGGCTACCTTGTCGGTTAACAGTCCTGACTCTGGCGCTGTTATCGGGTAAACCGATGTATATTTGGCGAATTTGCCGTCGGGATGCAGTGAACGATCCTAGTCCCAATTCTGGCTGGAGTGAGTGCGCCTATGCTGCTTTTTTGGGCGTGCAGATGGGAGGTACAAATTGGTATCGCGGGGTAGCTAAGGACAAACCACTGCTAGGAGATGCTATCTATCCTATTACTGCAACTTCTATTCAGAATGCTTTGCAGCTGACTCGATATTGTTTTTTGCTATGGTTGGGAATAGCGATCGCTATATTCTTAATACTTCCAAATAGGTAATGATAAGTATAAAGTTAGGAGTTAGAGACGCGATTAATCGTGTCTCTACAGGAGTTAAGAATAAAATTCCTAACTCTTAACTCATCACTCCTAACTTATCACTCGCCATGTCTGCCAAAGTAGTTGAAATTCTTTCATCCGAAGAAATCCGTCGTACCTTGACTCGTCTTGCGTCTCAAATTGTGGAAAGGACGCGTGATTTGTCTCAACTGGTGCTGCTTGGGATTTATACCAGGGGTGCGTTATTAGCCGAATTGTTAGGGCGTCAGATTGAAATATTGGAAGGTGTCGCCGTGTCAGTCGGTGCTTTGGACATTACATTTTATCGAGATGACCTTGACAAAATTGGATTGCGAACTCCCACAAAAAGCGAAATTCCTTTTGACCTGACGGGGAAAACGGTAGTACTCGTAGATGATGTGATTTTCAAAGGACGGACGATTCGCGCTGCTTTGAATGCAGTCAACGATTACGGTAGACCAGAAGTGATTCGTTTAGCTGTATTGGTAGACAGAGGCCATCGAGAATTACCAATTCACCCAGATTTTATTGGCAAAAAGTTGCCTACTGCTAAAGAAGAAATTGTCAAAGTTTTCTTACAAAATTCTGATGGACGAGATGCAGTGGAGTTGATTAGTCATTAGTCATATTTGATTAGTCGAATAACCACAATCTAATGTCATGCAAAGTTAACATTGGGGCGATCGCTCAACTTATGCACAAGTACTAATGTTATGAAAACATGACAATTCGATCCCAGAAGAGCTGATAAATTCGTGAAACAGGTAAAAAACCTATAGAAAACACTTGATCCCTAGATATGCTTAGTGGTTAATATTGACTTAACAAATAAAACTCCTCCGATCCCAAAGAAATGCTAATTTTGGCAGAACTAGGGAATTGATTGGATCTTAGCTCAATTTAAAAACAGATTAAAAAACGTAACAACTGGGCAAAACCAGGAGTCAGGATAAGAAATTCATCTGGAATGGATGAGATTTTACATAGCATTCTTTAACCAGGGGAAATCATTTACCGCTTAAACTACTGGAGGCCAAATTAATGGCAAAAGAACGCCCGCCACTAGAGGAGATGACCTTACGCCAACTACGCAAAGTTGCTAGTGAATATAGCATTTCTCGCTATAGCCGAATGCGTAAATCGCAACTGTTGGCATCAATCCAAGATGTCCAGCGCAGCAAAACTTTACTCAGTCCATCTCGTTCATTGGAGGCACAAGAAACCGTGGAAGCTGCAAAGTTTGAATTAGGTCAGGAAGATCGTACTGGTGGATCTTTAGCTGATGTTGATGAAGGACTGGCAGATTTGCCTTCTGGCTACGGTGATAGCCGGATTGTACTCTTACCGCGTGATCCTCAGTGGGCTTACACTTACTGGGATGTTCCCAATGAACACAAACAGGAACTACGCCGCCAAGGGGGACAACAATTGGCACTACGGATTTATGATGTCACCGACATTAATATCGAATACCAAAGCCCCCATAGCATTCAAGAATATCCTGCTGATGAACTAGCTAGAGAATGGTATATACCAGTTCCAGTTAGCGATCGCGATTATGTGATCGATATCGGCTATCGTACTGCTGATGGTCGTTGGTTAGTACTAGCTCGTTCAACTAGAGTACACATTCCTCCCGTTTATCCTTCAGACTGGATAGAAGATGTCTTCATCACCGTCAACTTTGAAGAAGATTTGCGTGGTAAGACTCAGTACGAACTAGTTCCCCCAGCCAAGAAGATTGCAGCAACAGCTAATGGTAATGCTGTTGTCAATGGTAACGGCAACCCCATCTACGACCAAATATTTGGTTTAGCAGAATCTGCCGAAGCGCTAAGGGTTGCTGGTTCTATCTTCGGTTCCCAGCATCAAGTAGCAGGTGGAGTGCAACCCATTAGCTCCTACATTTTCCCATCTGGTGTGGGTATGTGGGCAGTTCCCACCGTATCTGGCTTAACCGCTTCCGGTGTGGGAATGTCAGGTGTTGGCTTCTCGGCTTCCGCCGTACCAGTGCGTCCGCGCCAGTTCTGGTTAATTGCCGATGCTGAATTGATAGTCTATGGTGCAACCGAACCCGATGCTACCGTAACTATTGGTGGTCGTGAAATTAAGCTAAATCCAGATGGGACGTTCCGCTTCCAAATGTCCTTCCAGGATGGTTTAATCGACTATCCGATTTTGGCTGTAGCTGCTGATGGTGAGCAAACCCGGTCAATTCAAATGAAATTTAATCGTGAAACACCATCTCGGAATACTAACACCAAAGAAGAAGCTGTTTTAGAATGGTTCTCTTAGAGGATATTAAATATCCCTCATAACCTCCCTTAAAAACGGGAAAATAAATCAAAATCCCCCTAAAAAAGGGGGATTTTTGAGTATTTAATAGATTACAAAAAACTTTTATAAGTCATACCAATTCACGAAAAGCCTGATACACATAGATTTATCGTAGGGGCATGGCATTGCCATGCCCTTACCAGCGTATTTGTATCATTATTAAAGTTAAATGGTATCAATATGGTTCAGTTAAGACTAAAACTCTGTTATCAAAGTCAACTTTTTAACGTAGACGCTTCGGCTTGCCGCAGGCTACCGCCTTCTCTACGAGAGGCTTTCGCCAACGCGTAGCGTCTCGTAGAGAAGGCGCAGAGAAGCCAGTGCGTTGGGCGGGTTTCCCGACTTGTTCGCTCTTAGCGTTCCCGCAGGGTAGCAACTGGCGCGACGTCAAAGAGAAGAATGAGAAGGAAAAAATTGCTTAACTGAACTGTATTGTTTTATAAGTAGGTAGGCATGATTAAATCTTTTTGAATTATATGTAGTACACCAAAATTATTTTTGTTATTTATCTGGATAATTGGTGCGAGTTTTTTATCAGGTTGTCAAAAAATGGAAGCAAATTCAGCCCCAAAAGCATCTAAAACTTGCCCTGGTAAAAATGCTAACTTCAGTATTGATTTTTTTAAAACTAATAATCAAGGTAAAAAAAATCAAAGAGGTATTAACAATGTAATTATTTTTAATCCCAAATCAGCAGAATTAGATTTCAAAGTTAACGTTGGTCTATCTCATAAACTCTACGCTAAAGATGCTAGAGGTAAACTGCGTAAAGAATATATAGCAAAACAGTTTCGTGAACTTATCGCCGATGAGAATGCTAAATTAAACGGACAGTCACCAATCGCCGCAATCAATGCTGATTATATAGATACTGATGATAAACCACAAGGCTTAAATGTTTCTCGTGGCGTAGAGTATTCAGGAGCATTTAAAAATAAACGTTCTTCTTTTGGAATATCAGGAGGTACACCCAACCAGCGACAGGCTACTATCCAAACTGGCAGAAGAAAAAGCGATATTCTCAATTACAATTTAGTGGGTGGTAATGGCAGATTTTATCGTCAGGGTAAGTTTAAAGATATTTGCCAAGATTTGGGAGAATTTGCTTGTAAGAATGCTAGAAATCGCTCTTTGGCAGCTATCACTAATCAAGGCTATGTAATTTTACTAGTTAATGACTTGAAAGCTAATTCAGATATTGATTTATCTCAAGTTAATCAAGAGTTACTACCAGATATGTTTGATAATGTCCTCGAAGGCATTGCTGGGAATAACTGTTTAGGCAAAATTCAAGAAGGGATTTTATTTGATGGAGGTATGTCTCCAGGATTGTATTACAACCAGAACACTTATGTAGAAAATCTTGGGACAATCGGTTCAGTTTTTTTGATTTACAAAAAATAAAAGAGTTATACTAACCACTATTTAAGGTTTTGTACAGAAGGTTTCTTTAAAACTCGAAAAAGTACCCAAAAAATTATTTTATGGCTAATAACTTAAATCTTTGGAGATTCAAGTCTTTTTTTAATCTGTTTAGAAATTTCAAATAGTTTTTTTTAGCTGGCTAAGATTATATTTACTTGCATCTTGCGAAACTTTAGAGTGCAAACTCTTTAAGTTTTTGCAAATTCTCAAGTTTGTTTGGATTCACCCAACGATTAACAAATTCATGGTTATGTTTGTACACCTTGATTTGCACTTGTTTAGAACTTATAGCGGTTATCATTCAGATGCAGTACAAAATATATGGCAAGGTGTAAGGGCACGGCACTGCCCATTGGTGTCAACTTAAGAAGATATTGCCCAAATTTGTTGGGTGTAAGTGTCAATCTATCGATGACGCTTACGCCTTGCTTTAACTAATCCAAACAGCTTTTGACGTTCCACAAGATAAGGAACAGCCTCATGTGCATCACCACGGAGAACAGCTTGAGAAAAATGGTATAAACTGCGAAACACCATTTCTGTAGAAATTCGCTCTTTTGGTTGGTTGAGAGCGATGCCTACGGCGGGCTGCGCCAACGCTACATCAATACATAATTGATTGAGAACAGCATAAAAAATCCAAGTGGCAAAAATTTGGATTTGAACACCATTAGTATCACCCACCCAGATAGATGATTATCTGATTAAACCGTTCTCTGCCCGTGAATTGTTGGCGCGGGTAGAGGCAGCCCTAAAAATGGCTCGTCTCCGCCAAGAGGCAATGGAACGCGAACAAGGTTGGATCGACAATGGCGTTATACCTTTGTGAATGACCGGATAGCAGAAGTTGCTGGCATTCAAAAGGAAGAGTTGCAAGGTAGGATAATTTGGGAAGTGTTTCCAGATGTGGTTAAAACCGAGTTTTATACTCAGGTTCATCGGGCGATGGCACAACAAACTGTTGTTCAGTTTGATATGAAGCCGAAAGAGCCAACCGCATTAAGGATGAGTTTCTAGCAGTGCTTTCCCATGAATTGCGATCGCCTCTTAATCTCATTCTTGGTTGGGCGAAACTCTTGCAAACTCGTGAGTTTGACGCACCAGCAGTGAAGAAAGCGATCGCTTTAACTGCTTATGCAGGAGAAATCAACCAGCAACAAGCACTCGAATCAGGGTTTCAAAAGCATTTGTCCAAACCCGTCGAACCAGAGGAGTTAGTCAAGGCAATTGCAACTCTGATTGGCAGGAGTGGGAATAGCTAGGCTTGCTGGGAAATTTTCTCCTTTGCTCCCTGCTCCCTGCTCCCTACTCTCAGTCCTTGGCTTGTCATAGTCTAAGGCTGAAACTTGTAGTATAGTATATGCTTAAAAGGGCATCTATATGTAAATGCACCAGGGTAAATTTTCGTAGACCTTTTTCAAGAAAACATTCCCTTTGGCTTGAGTACATTTGGGCAACTAGAAGTTGAGCATCTAGATTGGCTTATAGCTGAGTTTGTGAGGCTTTGTAGAGGTCTAATTAATCGGGGAGTGCTTTGGTGTTTTAAAATTGTAGCGATTGCGGTGGCATTTGATGTTTTTCTGGACTACTGCGGTTATGAAGATGGTCTGCAACTAGACGTATTTAAATATGATAAAAGCAAAAATTATACCATATAAATTCAAAACTATACAAAAACCATACAATAGTTATACATTTTATTAGCACTATAATGGCTGAAGTTTTCCTAAACTTCATGGAAAATTGATTGTACACAAGTACTACAGTAGCGATCGCACTCAGCAGAGATGCGCGTGAATATACTCTCAACAAAAACACGTAACGCAAAACTGGCACAAGAACGAATCGCCCAATCAACAATAGGCAGCATTATGGTTATGGTTCCCGCTACTACTCCTAAAATTTTGATCGTCGATGACGACTTTGGTGTCCGAAATCTTGTTTATCGTTTTTTAAGCCGGAAATATCAAATAGAGGCCGCAGCAGATGGTAAGACTGCCTTATCGTTGTTTGAACAATTTAACCCAGCTTTAGTGATTCTGGATTGGAATTTGCCGGATGTTACTGGTTATAGCCTCTGTCAAGAAATGCAAAGTCGTACTAATGTTTTAGTGTTGATACTGACTAGTAGGACTGAAGAGGCTGATAAAATTAAAATCTTGAGCGCAGGTGCTGATGATTTCATGACTAAACCATTTAGTCTTGCAGAAGTTGAAGTCAGAGTAGAAGCGCTTTTGAGGCGGATACGCTACATCAATCCCTCCCCAACACAACGTATCATTTTCAAGCAGCTAGTAATTAACCCAGAGGGACGGGAGGTAACACTCAATGATAAACCTCTCGCTTTAACAGCGCTAGAATTTAATATTTTACATTTTTTGGCAAGTCATCCTAATCAGGCTTGGAGTCGCCCACAGCTAATTCAAAAAATCTGGGGTTGCGACTACATAGGAGACGGACGTGTGGTTGATGTGCATATTGGTCAGCTTCGTAAGAAGATGGAAGTCGATCCTAGCATACCGGAGTTTATTAAAACTGTACGCGGCTATGGTTACAAGTTTGAAGCACCTGATGATAATCCTATTTCTTAAGTTTCCTGATTTGATTTCAACAGTGCTTCATTACAAAGAATAGCTCAGATAAGTTGAGTTAATTTGGAGTGTTGATACAAACTGATTTGGTGATTTCCTGTCTGTTCAAGCCTCATAAGCTGTTCCACATTTAAATTGCATAAGCTGGGCGCTCATGTTGCCCACCCCACAGGAGTTATATTTACTTGATTTGTGGATGGGCATCTTGTCCATCCCCAGAAACCAAGGTAGGTGTAGCTATGGTTTTAGTCTGGTAAGCCTTTTTCAAACCAACCCAGTTACTGGCGATGGGCATTCGCCAACCGGTTCCAAAAGCGCGATCGGTGATTTTTAAGCCGGGGGGTGCTTGTCGCCGCTTAAATTCAGCCCGCGCCACCATTTGGATTACTTTGTCTACAATCACCGCATCGTGACCGGCTGCAACTATTTGTGCTGCTGATTGGTGATTATGAATCAGGCGTTGCAAAATATCGTCCAAAATTTCGTAAGGCGGTAGAGAGTCTTGATCCACTTGGCCTGGTTTGAGTTCGGCGCTGGGTGGTTTAGTTAGAACATTTTGCGGGATGACTTCATTATTGCGATTTAACCATTGGCAAAGTGAATACACACGGGTTTTAGGAACATCTGCAATCACTGCTAACCCGCCATTCATATCGCCGTAAAGAGTACAGTAACCAACTGCCATTTCTGACTTGTTACCCGTAGATAAAAGCAGATAGCCAAATTTATTAGCGATCGCCATTAATAAATTACCCCGAATTCGGGACTGTATATTCTCTTCAGCCAGTCCAAACTCTGTACCTGCAAACAAATTACCTAAAGTTTGATCGAAGCCTTGCATTAACTCGCCAATTGGTAAAAGATTAGTCTTAATCCCCAAATTTTCAGCTAATGCTACAGCATCGCTGATGGAATGGTCGGAACTATAAGGGGAAGGCATAAGAACACCGAGGACATTTTCTTTACCAAGTGCCGCCGTGGCGATCGCAGCTACGATTGCCGAGTCAATCCCACCACTTAGACCCAATACTACTTTAGAAAAGCGACACTTACGAGCGTAATCTCGCACTCCCAAAACCAACGCTTGCCAAATTTCTTCATCTCCCGATTCATAAACAGGTGCTACAGTACCTAATTGAAAATCTCGTTGCGCTTCATCAAATTCTACTACTAATAAATCAGTGTCAAAACCACGAGCGCGACACATAATTTCACCTTGACGATTTAAGACAAAACTACGCCCATCGAAAATTAGATCGTCATTTCCGCCAACCTGATTAGCATAAATTATCGGTTGTTGAAAACGTATTGCACTATGCCTGAGTATTGTTTCACGAAACTGCTGCTTGCCGACAGTGTAGGGGGAAGCAGACAAATTTACAACCAAATCTACATCCAAAATTGCTAAGTCAGCAATCGGATTTACTGTATAACTACGTTTGCCCCAGAATTCCTCATCATTCCATAAATCTTCGCAAATAGTTACGCCAATATCGATATTATCTAAAGTGAAATAATTAGCTTGTAACCCTGGTTCAAAATAGCGACGTTCATCAAATACATCGTAAGTAGGCAAAAGTCGCTTGTGAAAAACTTGCTTGACCTTGCTATTTTCTAACAAAGCCATACTGTTAAATAAGGTTTTACCGCCACTAATATGTGCGTTAAGATTCTGTTCAACAGTTCCAACTAACACAGCTAAATTTGGTGGTAAATCTTGAGCCAAGTTTTGTAAAGTGATGCCCATCGCTTCCACAAAACTAGGATTTAGTAATAAATCTCTTGGTGGATAGCCACATAAAGAAAGTTCTGGTGTCAGCAATAAACGCGCACCGCTAGATGCTGCTCGTTGTGCTGCCTCTAGAATTTTTTGGGCATTTAAAAGCAAATCACCGATAGTAGGATTAATTTGAGCGATCGCAATTTTCATATTATTTTATTTGTCATTGGTCATTTGTCATTTGTCAAGAGTCATAAGTTACTCTGGACTTTGCAATGCCGTTCAGTTAACGTTTTAATATTTTGAAGATCCCCCCAACCCCCCTTAAAAAGGGCGGGGGGATCTTAACCGAAAGGTATTGCAGGAATTTGAACTCTACAAAGTGATTGGTTAAATAAACACCAAAGGTTTATCTTTTAAAGGAGCAAATGCTTCTGCGTCAAACTTATACAAACTAGCTGGACGGCCAGCGCCCCGTGATACTTTAATTCCGGTATCGCATAAAAAAACCTAACTTGAGTAGACGCGCTCGAAAATTAGAATAATCGGAAAAGTTATCACCTAAAACTGTGGCGTATAACTGATATAAATCATTCAAAGTGAACATTTCTGGCAAGACTTCAAAAGCCACGGGGCTATACTCTAATTTATTTCGTAATCGCCTGTGTCCATAAGCCAGAATTTCATTATGGTCAAAAGCTAATTGCGGCACTTGCTTTACTGGATACCAAGCGATGCCAGTCATGCGATCGGCAATCAATTCGGCTTCTTCAAATCGCACTAGGGCAAAGTAACTAACTGATAGATAACGCACACCATAACTATCAATTGCTTCCCGTGGATCGCGATTTGGCCCGCCAAATGTATAGAGTTGTTCTAAATAGAGATTGTTGACCTTAATTTTCTCTGCCATAATGCGATAGGCGGCATCTTCTAAAGACTCTCCGGGACGTACCAAAGTACCGGGAAGACTCCAATGATTTAAAAATGGTTCTTGCTGTCGCATTACGAGTAAAACTAACAGCCGATTTTGTACAGTATCTACAGAAAAAATTACATTATCAACACCAACCTTGAAATCGGCCAAAAGTTGTTGGTTTAACGGAGTTGGTATCTTTTTTGTGAACGTCCTGGCATTCGTACAAATGCTCTCGATTAATATAGGCAACTACAGGGGCTGTGAGGGCTTGAGAATCTCCATGTTCGCGGTACGCTGTTGAGGAAACATCTAGACCGGTCAGACTAGCGATCGCAATTTTCCCTCCCAGCTTTTGCACTACCTCTGAACTAGACTCATCTATTGCATATCCGGGTCGCGGTACAATTAGTAGTTGCACTTGCTGTAACAAATCTTCAATGCGATACCAACGTGGTAGCTGATTCAGTAAATCTGAACCAATGATCATCGTTAATTCAGCGTCTTCACCCCAAGTAAACTTCGCTTTTTCCACTGTTTCCAGTGTTCGGAAGCTACTTAATTCTTGTTCCAAAGCAATATTGTGCCTTGGCGCGTCTATATCCGCAATCAACAGTCGCAACATTGCCGCCCGATGTTCTAGGGGTGTTTGATGAGACTTAAACGGATTATCCGCCGCCCAAACCGCTACCCAATCATAACGCTCAGACAACCAACTCAGAATTTTTTGATGTCCCGCAGTTGGTGGATCGGCACTAGTACCAAACAAAGCAACTCTCATAATAATTCGTAATGGGCTTCGCCCCGCTTCGCTAACGTAATTCGTAATTAAGACAGACTGAAAGAGTACTTCTTACCTCTGTGTTCTCTGTGCCTCTGCGGTTCGTTTCTTAGTCTTCTCCGTCAACACCCGTAACCCCTCAGAAATTTCCACTTCTACAGCCACCGGATGATCCAAAAGCCGTGTCTGTTGTGGCAAACTAGCAACTGAAGCGGCGGTACGTTGACGAATTGTTGCCAAAGACTCTAACGGTTGCACCCGTTGACCTTCCTGCACTACCAATTGCAACAAAGGTTCTTCATCCACAGGAATTTCACCTAAAAGTCCCAACCTGTCTGCTTTTACCTTACCTCCCGTAAACGAGCGAAAAATCTGCTTGCGCCCTGGATAAGTAACTTTACCACTAGACTGCTTCATCACTGGGATACCATCAATGTCTACAAGTTTATAGACTCCATTTACAGGCGAACCTGTAACTAGTCGCGTTCCCAGTCCGTAACCATCAATCTCAGCGCCAGCAGCTTTTAATCTGGCAATTTCCCACTCATCCAAGTCGCCACTGGCAAAAATTGGCACACCAGGAAGGAGCGATCGCACCTGTTTTGATAAGGTAACTAAATCTCCTGAGTCCAATCTCACTCCTGTTAATTGCATTTCCCCGGAATTTACTTTTTCGGCCAAGCGCCCGGCAGCAGCGATGGTATCGTAAGTATCAATCAGCAATGGCGCACCCGGAAAATATCGATGAAATGCACTAAAAGCTTGTTCTTCAGTGCCTTCTATTGCTGACAACGCCATCACCAGGGCGTGTGCCATCGTACCACTTGGCTGTTGTCCTAGTTGTAGCGCTGCTAACACATTGGAAGTGGAATCTAACCCACCCGCTAACGCCGCCCGCGCCGCCCACAATGACCCTTGGGGACTAAATGCTCGTCTTGTGCCAAATTCTAAAAGTGTTGCTGATTCCCCCGCTACATCCCGCAACCGGGCTGCTTTTGTGGCAATCAGAGTCTGGTAATTAATCGTATTCAGGAGGTAAGTTTCCACTAGTTGCGCTTGCCAAAGGGGTGCTTCTACTCGCAACAGGGGTTGATTGGCAAACACAGCTGTCCCTTCTGGTACTGCCCAAACATCACCCGTAAATTTACCCTCAGCTAAAAGTGACCAAAAGCGATCGCCTGCATGAGCAAAAATTCCCGTTGCTTGTAATGCTGCAATTTGCGCGGAACTAAAGCGAATTTTGGCTAAATATTCCAATGCCTGCGTCAGCCCCATTGCAATTAAATAACCAAAACCCTCTGGCAATCGTCTAACAGACAACTCAAAGCTGGCCCGTCGTTGTTCGATACCTTCGCCTGTGTAACAAGCTGCCATCGTCAATTGATAAAGGTCGGTCAGCAAGCTGTAATCATCCGCAGAAAGGTTTAGTTCCTGGTTGTGCTGGTTTTGCTGTTTATATACATAATCCAAAGTTGTCATGCAAGAGCTTCCTTACAAGATGCTTCTTTTATTTATGGTAATATTTACCATAAATAATGTCAACTCCCGGCAAGTATATTTTCTGAGATTGCCGTATAACAATAGATTTATAGGCAAATTAATACTAACTTCATAGAATACTTAATATTTTTTAATAGTAGGAGCTAACAATAATGTTAATGAAATAAGGCGGCTAATGAAGGGAAACAATATCCTGTCAGAGAAAGTTTGTTTTGCTTTGCTCTTTTCCCAACTGGGGTTGAAGAAACAACTATGTTACAATTAGAATCAAAGGCAAAAGTTTGAGTTTTTGACAAGCTAAAGTATTGAGAAGTTATCTGAATAAACATTGCATATAGTCTCAATATATTGAGAATAAGAGCCAGCCTTGAATATCAGTATTAGAGTATAGGTAGCACAATTAAAGCGGCTCGAAAAACGGAGTCCAATATTATGGCTATTTCCCGAATCATTGCGAATATAACTCAGTATATTTCTGAAGCTGCAATGCGGATTTTTGGGCCTAATGATGACGCTTATCCTGCTACAGGCGTACAACCTTTTACAGGTGAGCCTTACGATAAGCGTAGAGATGATACTTGGTAAGTGTTGATAAAGAATACAATACTCAAAATTCAGAATAATTCAGAATAATTTAGAATACAGACGAGGGGATTCAGCACACGATTTATTCGTCTAAAGTGATTGAGTTTGTAGGTTGAAATTGAAGTTAGCGAATCTCAAACTGTTATTGGCTTTTTACCTCGCCATTACGCACAGATATTAGTCAGGTAATTGCGTACCCTTTGCTAATTCCTTTTTCGATAGACTAAATCCTTATACCTTTTTTTATATTTACCCCCCTGTAGTCCCCTTTTGCTAAGGAAAAACTACAGGGGGGTTTTATAACGCGCATCTTTATACAGGATTGGTATCAATACGGTTCGGTTAACAAAGTTATCTGTTGAGGTGAGATGTTCTTTAGCAGAGGGAGAAGAGAAATTGCTTAATAAGAACTCTCTTCTCTCCCCTGCTTATCCGAACCTTGTTGGGATTGGTATTACGTAGAGACATTGCGATTGCACATCTTTGTAATGCTGAATTAAAAGAATAATTATGAAGAAATTATCGCTTCATACCATTTTTTAAATAACTATAAAATAATTTTCTAATTTTTCGGTAAATTTTCTGTGAATTTTTTATAGCTATTTTTTCCTTATTGCTGCTTTATATGAGCAAGAGAATCAATAAAATTTTGATGAAATCAGTCAGTAAATCTACTTGTTTAAAGAAAAAAGAACTAATTTAATATTGACGGCGAAATAAATGGATTTACTGAGATGAAAGTTACCACGATTGCTTCTCTTCTTTTGGCTGGAATTGGAGCTACTGTTATTGCAACCTCTGCACCAGCTTCGGCTGCAACTTTTGGTTTTCAAAATATTCCAGGAGGTGATACTGTTGGTGATGCTTTTGCTAAAGATTTTTTACTTGATGTAACTGACAAGGGAGGTGGTACAGTTTTATTCAAATTTTTGAATAATGCTTCTACTACTTTTTCGAACCCAGCTTTGAAACAGGTCGCTTTTAGCCTTGACAATAGTGTATCTAGTCTTTTGTCTAACATCAAGCTGAATATAAATAATACTGGTAATGTTCTGTTTGAAAAAAGTACTCAAAATTTGTCGCAAAGTAACAATATTTCTGGATGGGATGGTACAACCTTTGGTGCAGATCCAGACGGTGGTAACTCCAAAGCAGTACAATCTGGAGAATCTTTAGGTATTACATTCACTGCTAACTACAATGCTGTTCTTGCAGCTATCAATGCTGGTACGTTGAAGCTAGGTATCCATGTGGGCAGTCTTCCAGGGGGTGCTAGTGATAGCTATTTTAATAGTGTACCAACTTCCAGGACACCAGTTCCTGAACCATCTATTTTGTTTGGAGCAGGTTTAGCTTTTGGACTTGCTACCTTATTCAAAGGAAATCATGATAAAAAGTGGAAACAAGAAAAAATCAAAGCTTAATTATCAGTTTTGTTTTTTCTTTTTTAGCTCTTGAAATTTAAAAAATGAGTAAGTTCAGGGCGTGAGAAAAACCTCACGCCTTTTTATTTAAACTTTTTTCTCACCGCCTGCTAAAAGTTCCAGAATGACTCCGTTTGTCCAACCGAAGCCAACTTCGTTAGAACTATATCCAAAGGTGATTTCGTAGGAAACGTTGGCAGAACAGCGCTCAACATCATATTTTTCAACTAGGGTATTGTGACGCTCGAATTCTTTAATTACCATAGTCAGGAATTTGTTAGCAATGCGATCGCCTTCTGTATGAAACCCATAACGATGAAGTCCCTCGACAGCAATAAATGTCAATGGGGCCCAGCCGAAGGGAGCATCCCACTGGTTCCCGGTGACATGAGTACTGGTAAGAATTCCGCCTGGGGCTTCAAACAAAGAGAGGTTGTCAACGACGCGCTGGGCTTGGGCTTGAGAAGAAATTCCTAGCCACAGGGGATAGAATGTGGTAGCAAATTCGTAGCAACGGCGTTTTCCACTCTGGAAGTGATAATCGCAATAGAGTCCTCGTTCTTCATTCCAGAGAAATTGATCGATTCGATCGCGCCGATATGCGCTGCGATCGCGCCATTGTTTTTCTAGTTGCTCGTTCCCTAAAATAGCGTTAATTTGCGCTAAATCTTGTTCTACCTGATATAGCAAACTGTTGAGGCACACAGGAGCATAGTGGAGGATATCAGCACTGAAGGGGCCAAATCGGTTGGTGATATCAAAACCGGACTCGCGCATGGTGCGATCGCCCTTGTAAAATAGGTGGGTCAGTTTGTCATTTTCGCGATCGTAGTAAAGATTAACGTCGTAATCTTCAACCTCAAAGGTTTGGTAATATTCCTTGACGCGATCATAGTGGCTTTTTCCCTCATCATCGCGCTCGGAAAATAAAACTTCTGGCGCGGGGCCTTCGCCAAAGGCATAAAATCTGGATAAGCCGGTTCCAGAATTCAAATGGGGCGGTACTACCCAGTAATAGTAAAATTGTTCTAAAAGCGGTACGGTTGTCCTCAACCACTCTTCATCCTGGGTGTGCTGGAATAATGCCAAAACCATCATGCTGAGGACTGGAGGTTGCGATCGCGACAGCATATAAGTCCGGTTGGCATTGAGGATAGTGCCGTAATGCTTCACCTGGTACAAGAATTGATCTACCTGGCTTTGCGCTAGCTCCCATTCCTCGTCTTGCAGAAGTCCCAGTAATATAAAGTAGCTGTCCCAGCCATACATTTCGTTAAACCGACCACCTGGTACGACATAAGGCCCTGGTAGGTATAGTAACCCATGCTCTTTAATCGCTTCGACTTCTGACGGCAAAGTGCGAATTTCAATTTCTTGCATATCTTTGGAAGATAGCGATCGCTCTAACACTGTCTGAATGTCGGGACAATCTTCTAAGGGGGAAATGTAGACGATCCAGGGAGTGTCGGTTTTGTGGTCTAGTTTGGTATCTTTGGCAGATTGTAATAAGTGTTCGTGCGATCGCGTTAAGGTTTTCCAGGTTTTTTTGATATGGAGGCGTAGGGTGTCTATCTGCGTGGTGGTAAGTGTGGGGGAAGTGATCATAATTCAGAATTTTTTTTAACGCAAAGGGACGCAAAGGGAATCGCAGAGGTACGCAGAGGTTTTAGGGGTTTTCTCTGCGTGGGGTAGATTTATGTTTTTATTGGGCAGTACTAACTAATAGGGCGACTGGGAAATGGGCGAGGGCTGATCCGATAGATAGGGTTTGTGTGGTTTGTAGGGGTTGTTGAGTGATGACGTTTTTCCAGGTGGAGGGAGTTCCAGGGGGTAATTGTAGGTGCGTATCTTGCCATACTGACTCACCCAAGGGGTTTTCTCCTGGTTGGATGAGACTTGTTAAAAAACGAGGGGCGATCGCGATTGCTGTTTGATTACCTTCCCGTCGTGCAAAGGCGATAATGTGATTGGCGTAGGTTCCCTGTACTTCTAAGGGGAGATAGTCGCCGTCTTGGAATAATGAGACATAGTTTGTTCTGGCTTGGAGTAATTGAGCCGTTAAAAACAGTTTGATTCTGCCGTCGGTTTTATCACTCAGTAATTCTTGAATCAAACCTAGAATGTCGGTTTTCACCTGTTTGCGGATGGTGCTTAAGTAGGTGCGTCGCTGTTCAAAATCTACCGGGCGGCGATTGTCTGGATCGACTAGGCTTAGTTCCCAAAGTTCTGTTCCTTGGTATACATCGGGTACGCCGGGGGCGGTAATCTTCAGTATAGTTTGGGAAAGGGAATTGAAGATACCATACTCTGCAATTCGCCCTTGAAAGGGATGAAAGGCTTCTAAAAATTCGCTAGAGAGGGAAGGGTCAAGTACTTTCTCAATAAAGGAGGTACAAGCTTCTTCATATTCGCTATCAGGCCGCAACCATGCTGTATGCACTTTTGCTTCTCGAATTGCCTTTATTATATAGTCTTTCACCCGTTCCACGAAGGATGCATGGTCTTGTTCAGCAAAGGGAAATGCCCCTACTAAGGTTTGATAGAGAAAGTACTCATCGTTGCGATCGGGCATAGCAAAGCCCTGGCGATGGCTACGATGTCCTCGATTCATGGCACTCCAGGTGTTTACCTGCTGATCCCATTCATCGGGGATTTCTGAGAGGACATTCAATCTGGCGCGAACATCTTCGCCGCGTTTGGTGTCGTGGGTGGCGGTGGTGTTCATTGTGTGAGGCCAGGTTTCTTGGTGCTGTTTGTTAAAGGCATGAAATTTGGCTAAGTCGATGCCAAAATGACCAGGATTTCCCCCGACTTCATTCAGCGACAGCAAGCGATTGTAAACATATAATGTGGTGTCTTCAACGCCTTTTGCCATTAACGGCCCACTGTATTGCTGCATCCGCAAGACAAAATATATCCATTGTTCGCGTTCTGTTTGAGTCAGAGAATTATCAAACTCTAGCAGCATTAACTTTTCAATAAAAGTCAGTTCATTGTGCAACAGGGGCGTTTGTTTTTTGGCTTGATCAATTACTTCTTGAATGGTAGCGCGATCGCTATCTCCAATCCCATCGGGTGTAATATATGTGCGGTAAATCGGGAACAGTGTTAAAACTTCCGCGATCGCTCTTTTTAATCCATTGAGTGTAAAATCATTGCCATAGCGATATTTGCTGGAAACATTCTTTAACAAAAGTGCCAGATTGTCAATGTCACCTGCTAAATTCTTTTCCAAAATTAAGTGCTTTTTATCTTTCACTACTGAGGCATAATCTATTCTGGAACTGATAAAGTTTTGGTAAATTTTATCCAACGATGATTCATTTTCTGTTTGACAAAATACGCCATTTACATAGTTGAGAAAATCATAACCAGACGTTCCTTCAATTGCCCAGTTTTCCGGCAATTCTTCGGTGATTTCTAAAATCTTCTCGACGGTGATATAAACATCTCCCATCTTTTCCCGCAGCCTTTCTAAATACTGGATTGGGTTATAAAGCCCATCAATATGGTCAATCCGTAAACCAGTAAATTTGCCTTCTTCAACCAGCTTCTGAATTAGGCTGTGGGTATTATTAAAAACCCGCACTTCTTCAACTTTAACGGAAATCAGTTCATTGACAGTAAAGAAACGGCGGTAGTTCATTTCCTCCGCGCCAACTTTCCAGAAGGCGAGGCGGTAAAACTGGTCATTAAGTAATTCATCTAGGAGGTTATAGCTTTCTGAATTACCGAGTTCACCGTTGAAAGTTTTGATATTTTCGTCAATGAATTCGCGGATGGTGTCGTTTGTGGTGTAGAGTTCCCAAACCAAGCCTTTAATAAATGCAATTTGGTCTTGTCGCTGTTTTCCTGCAACTTCTGAAGGTACATTTTTGAGAATGTAGAGAATTCCCAATAGCTTAATAAAATCAGGATGATTGCGTCCCAGTGTGCGCGTGAGTTGACCCAGATTATGGGTGATAAATTTTGTGTAAGATTCTAACCGGAGTGGTAATTTTAAGCTGTAATAGTTGACAGTTAAACCGTTTTGTTCGTATTGCAGTTGAATATGTCCGTTTTCTAGGGATGCACCATAGAAATCTCCCAACAACGGCGCGAGAATTCGCTCTTGGCGATCGCCAAAGGGAGCATTCCAAGAAACATCGAAGTAGTCGGTATAGATAGAGTCTGGGCCGTGTTCCAATACGTCCATTAAATAATCGTTTTCGCTGCTATAGGCCATGTGGTTGGGCACAATATCTTGTAACCAGCCCATACCAAGAGATTGGATTTCATTAACTAATGCATCAAAAGATTCATTAGTTCCAAGTTCTGGGTTAAGTTGAGTGGCATCTACTATATCGTAGCCGTGTGTACTTCCGGATCGTGCTTTAAAAATGGGTGAAGCATACAAATCGGAAATACCTAAATCTGCTAGATAAGCTGCGATCGCTTTGGCGTTGTCAAAGCCAAATTGAGGTGTAAACTGGATTCGATAAGTGGCGGTAGGAATTCGCATATTTTTTTAGTGGGGGATAAGGGAGATGAGGTTTTGAGGATAAACGCTGAACCTTTTAGAGGATGTTTGAAAAGTCCTAAGCGTATTACCCCCCTTAATCCCCCCTTATAAAGGGGGGAAAGAAGAAATCTAGTTCCCTCCCCTTTACAAGGGGAGGGTTAGGGTGGGGTTAGGGGAGATAAATAAGTGCCTAACATCACAGTCAACCATTTTTAAAACAACCTTTTAGCTCAAACCTTAAGCCTTGTTGCTCGAACCTTAAGCTTATTGCTCGAACGTTAAGTCTTCTAGCTCGAACGTTAAGTCTTCTAGCTCGAACGTTAAGTCTTCTAGCTCGAACGTTAAGTCTTCTAGCTCGAACGTTAAGTCTTCTAGCTCGAA
Organism: Nostoc cf. commune SO-36; assembly: GCF_023734775.1. Taxonomy (NCBI): domain Bacteria; kingdom Bacillati; phylum Cyanobacteriota; class Cyanophyceae; order Nostocales; family Nostocaceae; genus Nostoc; species Nostoc commune. Next base: position 1,544,635 of record NZ_AP025732.1, read on the forward strand.
CCTTAAGTCTTATTGCTCAAACTTTAAGTCTTCTAGCTCGAACCTTAAGCCTTATTGCTCTAACGTTAAAGTTATAAGGCTGAAACTTTAAGCTCTAACTCTCCCCCTCATCCTTTTTCATAGAGTACTAAACTAGTAGGTTGCAATTTTACTTCTTGTCCCACAGACAGATGTTCAGCAGCTTCTGAACCATGCCCAAACCATGAGGTATCAGCAGAGTCTAACAATTTATTAGCATTTTGCTCAAACGGCAAATTCACTGTCACTGGAGACGAATTGAAATTCATCACAAATATTAGTTCACTCGATTCGCACCAACGGCGCACGATGACCAACTGCTTATCTTTATCGCTAGTCGCTTTGATAGAGTTGCGCTCTTGATTCAAAAGGGCTGGATGCGTCTTACGTAAATTAATTAACTGGCGATACCAATCCCACAGAACTTTGTGTTTACCGTCATTGCGTAATTCCCAATTGAGTTTAGACTTTAGGAAAGTTTCTGCCGATTCGGGATCTGGGGGATCATCTGCATAGTGAAATGCTTCAAATTCTTGTTTGCGTCCGGCTTGAACTGCTTGAATTAAATCGGGATCGGAGTGACTGACAAAGTAAATGAAGGGTGCTGTTTCGCCGTATTCTTCTCCCATGAATAACAAGGGTAAATTGGGCGACAGCAACACAGCGCCAGCAGCTAACTTTAATCCCTCAAAAGAGATTCGCTGGCTGAGGCGTTCTCCTTTCATTTGATTGCCGATTTGATCGTGATTCTGAATACAGATTGTAAATTGTGATAGGGGGCGATCGCGGCAAGATACGCCATGAAATCTCTTGCGGTGTGGTGCGTACTTCCAATCGTAGACAAAAGTATCTTCATAAGCTTTTGCCAACTGAGCTACTTGCCCAAAATCTTGATAATATCCTTGGCGATCGCCTGTCAACAGTGCGTGCAATGAATGGTGAAAATCATCACTCCACTGGGCATCAAGTCCATATCCACCCAATTCTACTGGACGAATTATTTGCGGATTATTCATATCACTTTCGGCAATTAAATGGCGTTTCCATTTTTGCCCTTGTTGTGAAAAATGATGAACTGCTTCCGCCAATTCCCACAGAAAATGCTTCGCTCCCAAATCGTAAATTGCTTGAATAGCATCCAGCCGCAATGCATCTATGTGGAACTCGCCCAACCAGTAAAGCGCATTTTCGATAAAATAATTTCTCACACCTTGACTATGGGCATCGTCGAAATTCAGCGCTTCGCCCCAAGGTGTTTTATAAGTTTTAGTAAAGTAGGGCGCGAACTGACTCACATAATTGCCTTCTGGCCCAAAGTGGTTATACACCACATCCAGTACTACAGCAATTCCGTGTTGGTGGCAAGCATTTACCAGTTGTTTCAGTTCGGCTGGGCTACCGTAAGAATTTTGCACAGCATAAGGGTAAACGCCGTCATAACCCCAGTTGCGATATGCAAGAGTTGCTTCAATATGGGTATCTCCCGGAAACTGGGAGATGGGCATGATTTCAATGGCGTTAATTCCCAGTTCTCTCAGTTCCGGTAAGCGGGGAATAATAGCGGTGAAAGTTCCTTCAGGCGTGAATGTTCCAACATGGAGTTCGTAGAAAATCATTGACTCCACAGGAATACCAGTCCACCCTTCATCAGTCCAATCAAAGTGTTGATCGACAATTTGCGACGGCCCATGCACCCCTTCTGGTTGATACTGCGACGCGGGATCGGCAAAAGCGTCTTGCCCATTTAAGACATACCGATAAAGTGTGCCTGGATACACATCATTGACTTTCGTCTGCCAATATCCCTCAGACTGAGGCTTGAGGGGAATTAACTGCTGTTCTGGCGTCAAAATTTGTACAGTGACGCTCTCTAATAGCGGAGACCAAACTGTAAATTCACATTCTCCGTCACCCAAGTAGTTAGCACCTATTCTCACGCAGTATCCTCCCATCAGTTTCAGTTTGTTGTGCCGAATCGTGGCGCAATCGCAAATGTCATTGATTGCAAAATGTTTACAAACACGCTAGATAGCATAATGGTTGGTCTAGCAGAGTTTTTGCTAGCACCTGGAGGCGGATTTTTGTACTGAAAAAGTCTATCTAATTAGCTATTCATCATCTCACGCCCACTCAAGCTTTTGTTTGAGATCATTGCAGTGGCTAGGCGGTAATAAATTATCGTGCTGAAGTCTACCAACTAAAATCCCTGGTGCAATGCCGATTTCAGCAGCAAACTGAATAATATTTGCTTTACTGAATTGTTGAACTGATGCCAGAAATATTTTCAAATCGGCAGGGGGGATGAGTATATCCGCAGCGAATTTGTTTGCTTCTTCCTCCTTTTCTTGATCATTGACAGATGCAACACCTGTACCCTCAAGAAAGAAATCACGCTTACCATGCAGCAAAATGTGACCAGCTTCATGGAAGAAAGTAAACCATAAATGGTCATCAGTCTTGTAGCGCAAACTGAGTTGAATCAGTGCTTTATCAGGATTCAACCAATGAGTTGCTCCACTGGTTCGTGTTTTAGGAAGTTGTGGTACAAAAACTACAGCAACACCAGCTTCTGCACACAGACGCTTCACTTTTAGCTGGAAAATTTCTGGTGGTTCCACAGTTAAAGCGCGGATTTTTTGCAGTGCTTCCTGAAACTTTTTGGCATCATAGGGAGCACAAGCAATCTCAGATGCTTCAATTTCTCCTCGACGCAGCCAAGCGGTAATAGCACCAAGGTCACTTTGAAATGCTTGAGATTTACGAAAATTTATATGAGTCTTCAACCATATTCCCTCCCAATTTTCAGGGGAGGTAACGGCGAAAAAATTTAGCACTTCCCGCAGTTGCTCAACTTTGTCCCGACAGAGGCGAATCCAGCCAGACTTAATCATGGCTGTAACAGGAATTCCTTTAAGCCATGCTACTTGCTTTTCTAAGCGCTCTTTTTCTTCCTGTTGCGCTAAAAATTCTCGGTATCGTCGTTCGCGGTTGTTCCAAAAACTAGCTGGTATATTAAATACCAGTTCTAGCTGTAATGCAGTTTCAGGGGTAATTGCTGCTTTACCACTAATAATTTCGTTAATTGTTTTTTTAGGTCTTCCAGTCCGTTCTGCCAGTTCTGCTTGGGTCATCCGCCGTTCTTCCAGAACTTCTAGTAGAGTATCCCCTGGAGGGGAAACATAATCTGGACTGTACTGATTTTGAATTTTATTTTCCATGTGTATTCTCCACGCCGAGTATTTCAACGGCAGTAACTTTATTCCAGTCAAGTCCACCATCTGGTTTGAGCGGAATTGGTTGATCTGCTGGTTCAAAGATCAACCTATATGGCCCATCTAAGTCCAGTGATAACTGACCTGCGCGGTTTTGATGCAGTTCGTGGCAATTCCCTGGAAGATTTCGCGTATCCTCAAGTATGTTGGCATCACGCAAGATGTCGAGCCTTAGCTCAATGAGTTTCGCCCTGTTTAGACCGTGTTTTTGTACTAGGAGGCTGTGTTTATTGCACTCTTTCTGAAATTTTTTGTTTCTAAATACAATATCCATTATACCACCATTCTAAAATATTATTAACCTCAAGGGTTAACAATATTTTAGGTTTAAAAATCAAAAATGATAGTAATCCTCCGGAAATGGGAGTTATCGTATTGAATACTAGAACTTATGTACTAAAGCTAGCTCAGTCTCAAAGTTACTCATTACCCGCTTTGCAGCTACCATCCACACAGTATGCCGATTGATATGTATTAGAACGCTTACCAAATATGGTGTAGCGATTATCGCGGATTTGTTCGTAAAAGCGATCGCCTGCCCATTTCATCCCCGGTAAGGCTCGATAAGCGTCTACAAAAATACTTCCTGCTGGCAATAATCGCCCAATTTCTTCAGCTGCATCACTACCTTGCCAACGTCTTTGAGGTTCGTTACCATCAATTAAAATCATCCCTTGTTCACAGTCTTGGGCTGTAATTCCCCACTGTAAAAGTGTTTGCTCATCTTGCATGGGACTGTAGCGAAACAGCTTTCCTTGGTCTAAGGTTTCTAGCGATCGCACTAAGGTAACGCAGAGATTACAATTGCCATCGTAGATTACGTAGTAATTCATAAAAATAACTGAGTTGTCAGATGTGTATAAATACAACTTTGGTATTCTAGCTTAGAAAACTGTAGCCTAAGCACGGTATGTTCTCTACGGGTGTACTTTACAACGCTACATTTGCCTGATTATTGCTTATGATCAACTTGTTTCATCGATACTGCTTTCTGCCTTCTGCCTCCTGAAGAAATAACGAACCGCAGAGGCACGGAGGGCACAGAGAAATCAGAGTTTGAGAGATATTTTGCGTAAGTTCTAGAGTTATTGGAGCAATAATTAAGCAGTCTTAAAAAATCGAATAATTTCGCGGACATGATCGAGAAATTGCCCGTCGGTGGAAAGTTGCGCGATCGCATTTCTGGCTTCTCTTCCCAAACGCTCATGTTCAGTCTGATTTGTCGCTCGTAATTCTTCTAAATTAGCCGCAATTCGAGCTAAATCTCTACGAGTCTCTTCGGCAAAGCGTTGTTGAGTTGCGGGTAATGAATAGGGTTGTTCTGCGTTGAGTTGATCTTCCAATGACTGGATTTTTTGTTCCAATATAGAGAAGCGATCGCGCAGTTCAAAAATATCTTCACGCGGATACTTCCATTCTTGACGAATCATCGCTAACCGTGCATATAAATACTCATAAGCGCGAATTGCTGGACGCAGAATTGTTAATAACAAAGCTGCACCAGAACTTATATATCCCACCGTACTAATACCAGTGGCAGCAAGAGTATAAAGACCAATGGCTGAGAATAAGTGTAAAGCAATGGCAACCCAAAGCGATCGCTTTGCCAACACTGTGACATACTTCACTTGTTTCTCATCGACTGGAATTCCTCTCTCAGTTGATTGTGCTGCCTCTGCTAAGACTTCTTTGGCTTGAAAATGCACATTCCACGGGACGGTAACAATTACCAATAGCCACCAAAAACTTGCACCACCAATCACCCAATCAAGAAAGTTACCAGCAGGGATGTGCAACCATTGCAGTAAGCCAAAAGCCGTTAGCACCACAACCACAATTCCGGCAATGGAACTGATGAAAAAGTTAATATACATTTTACCCTGTCTCCGGTGAAACTATCACCTCGATCATGACTGTACCCTAGCAGTTATACGTAAATAATTGTGCTGGTTTTTCTATTTGCACACACCAGCTTTTTGATGAAATAGCTACGCCGATTAGGTTGAGTCTCTTTGCTACCTTTTTGGAAAAAGTCGCAACAGAGATGATTGTGATGGTTTTTGTAGTTGCACAAACCAGCTATTGAATGAGATAACTACGCCAAATTGGTTGAGTATCTTTACTACCTTTATCTGGAAGCAGCAATCGCCAAGTTTTACCTTCTTGCTGAATTTGCAGGTAAACATCAAAGGGTTTTTTTGCTTGCGTCAACTGTCGTTTTGGTAGCTTAATAATCAAGTCGTAGGTTCCCCGAACGTGGAAAGCTGGTAAATTTTCAATCGTTAGAGGTTGTTCCTGGGCAATTGATAGCCGCTTGATTTCAAATCCTTGAAAATCTAGATCCAACTGTTGGCTAAGTTTTTGTTGAGTTTGCTCTAGCCCAAGTGCGATCGCTTTTTGCACTAAATCGTTTGTCGGTAGCAGTCCAATACTGCCACAAGCTGTTACTAGCACTAGCAATATTGCTGTCAAAACTAACCGCACCATGTTATTCCTGAGATTCCACTTATCAGCGATAGTATAACTGTAGATTCTCTCAATTCTCTCATCTACCATGCCAAAACAGTCTATAGGTCTTGATAACCAACTGTACAATTATCTTTTATCAGTTTCGCTACGAGAACCAGAAATTCTTGGGAAGTTACGCCAAGAAACCGCCAATCATCCCCAGAGGGGAATGCAGATTTCACCAGAACAAGGGCAGTTTATGAGCCTTCTGGTGCAGTTAATTGGAGCGAAGAAAACCCTAGAAGTTGGAGTTTTTACAGGTTATAGCTCACTTTCTGTAGCTTTAGCACTACCGCCTGATGGCAAGATTATCGCTTGTGATGTGAGTGAAGAATTTACTGCGATCGCCCGACGGTATTGGCAGAAAGCTGGGGTTGCTGATAAAATCGAGCTGCGATTAGCACCAGCTTTGGAAACTTTAGATCAGCTATTGGCAACTGGGCAAGCTGAGACTTATGATTTTGCCTTTATTGATGCTGATAAAGAAAATTATGATGGATATTATGAGCGATCGCTGCAATTAGTACGTCCAGGTGGATTAATTGCTATTGATAATGTTTTATGGTCGGGACAAGTAGCTGAAGATCAATATCAAGATGAAAGCACCCAATCTATCCGGGCGCTCAACAAAAAGTTACATCATGACGAACGAATAACACTCTCCCTTGTCCCCATCGCCGATGGACTTACTTTAGCCATCAAGCGGCCCTAAATAGGGACGCACAACTGTGCGTCCCTACCGCGTGTTGATACTGTTAACTCTTAGAAGTTGTAGCCAAGTCCGAATAGTAGCCCAACATCAGTTTCATCCATAAAAGCAGCATTTACAGCACCTGTCAGCGTAAACCGAGTACCCAGAGGAACGTCTACACCACCAGTTAGCAGTAATCCAAAATCAGTATCAAGATTAGCTTCAATAGCTACGCCAGCACCTACGTAAGGAGATATAGCAAAGGTTCTTTGTCCCACCTCAGCTCCTGCTTGGGGAGAAAAATCCAAAGTCAATGGAACCAAAAATATTGTATCGTCTCCAAATAAAACTGATGGCCGCACTGATATATTGCGTGTCAGACCAACTTTACTGATTACTGCAAAGTTACCGTCACTCAAAGCTGTATCGCTGCCGCTCAAACCAATGTTACCAGCAACACCGATATAGCTTCTGCCACCACGAGTAGCTCTACCTACTGTAGTATCAGTTGTACCATCTGTGTTTCCTGTTGGTGGCTGATTTAACTGACTAATATTAACATCAGCTGGGATCAGGACTTGGTTAATTGCATGGATAATACCATTGCTAGCTTTCACGTCTGCCTGGAGAACTCTGGCATTATTCACGCCGACTTGATTGTTAGCGGTATCGATTTGAATATTTACCGGTGTTCCTTCATCGGTTCTCAGTTCCCCAGCCGAAAGTTGACTGGCAGTTACCGCACCGGGAACTACGTGATATCTCAAAATCTTAATTAATGCATCTCTATTCTCTGGTTGCTGTAACTGTTGTAAAGTAGCAGCAGGTAAAGCAGCAAATGCTTGATCGGTGGGAGCGAAAACTGTATAAGGCCCCGCCTGTTGCAGAACATCAGCTAAACCCGATGTCTTTAATAAAGAAGTCAGAGTGGTAAAAGAAGTACTGGATGCAGCAAGAGAAACAATATCAGTACCGGTTTGAGTACCGCCAGGAGTTCCAGCTACGACATACTGACTAGCTGGAAGATTACTAGCAATGGGTTGCACCCGTCCTTGTCTAGCCAAAGCTTGATATAAAAGTGCTGCGGCTTCAGCACGAGTCAGGGACTGTTGCGGATTGAGTTGTTTTACATCTGGGTAGTTGACAACAAGATTACCTTGTGTTGCTGCTGCCACACTTCCAACAGCGTAGTCTGGGATAGCTGAAGCGTCGGTGTAGTAAGTACTAAGAGTACTTGTATCGCCACCAGATAAACCCAAGCCATTACTTAAAGCAACGATTCCCTGTACTCTGGGTATTTGTTGATTTGGTCTAAACACGTTCCCAGGATAGCCTGCTAAAAATCCAGTTTCGTAGGCGCTTTGAATTGCAGAAGCCGCCCAGTAGCCAGCAGGAACATCACTAAATCCACCTGGGCTTAATTGCCGAACTCGGTTTTGGTTGCCGAAAGCTTTTTGAATCAAGGCGGCAAATTCAGCACGAGTCACAGGTTGATTCGGTCTAAAACTGCCATCAGGAAAGCCACTAATGACGTTATTTTCAGCTAAAACTTGAATGAAAGGACGCGCCCAATAATCTGAGGAAACATCAGACAAGTTAACTGTTGAAGTTGGTGATGGGGTTGTAGATGGGGTTGTAGATGGAACAGTGGTTTGGGATAAAGCTGGGCTAGAAATTACGATGGGACTTATTATAGCTGTGGTCATTCCCAGAACTAGCAAAGCAATCTTTGTTGATGACCAGGGAAACAAACTAGACATGGAAATATCCTCTTTTGAATTTTTTGGGTTGACTATTGGGAAATACTGAATGCAACTTAAGTGAATACAAATATCCAGATAGTTATTTGGTTTACCTCGATATGAAACCCGTTAACTCTGGAAAATTAAAATGCGGGAGATTATGAGTAGCTGCTTTGACATCTCATAACATTTATCCTAATGTTCACTACAGATGGTATAGGAATCTTATTTGTTTTTTCAAAAACCGCAGATGACACTAAAAATAAGCAGGCATACTGTGGTAATGTGGTAGATTGCAACAATAAAGATAATTAGTGCAAGTAGGCGATTTCATTATTTCTAAAATTGCAGCCAAGCAGTAAGATAATTGGCCTTAAATAGCCGTATCTTTAGAATTGCCGAGGAGAGTTAATGCCGTCAAGCTCAATGCATCATGATTTGTAGCAAGATTTAATAAGTAAAATGTGTCTTGGCCATATAATGTATTATTAGTCTTTAATCCTGATTATACAACTAACTCAGGGCTAGATTTTAAGGAAACACTTTCACTCTTTAGATAGTTGTCCCCGATGGTAAATTTCAAAATATTAAACTGAAAATTAGCGATCGCAATCAAAAATTTCCAGCCTGATTGACCCAATATTTTTGCCTAAGAATTAAGTTTTTTGCAAAAGACAATTTTATGAAAAGGAATCCAAAGATAGATTAGGCTTTTTAAAAGCTGTCCAATCTGGATGAACCTTACTTATAACTCCTCTGGAGGTAGGGCAATAAATCCGGTTTTTAGTCTACGCTTAAACCCTACTTTTTCATAGAAGTGCAAAGTCTCCTCGCGTTTTGAGCCACTTAAAAGCATCACTTTATAACACTGTTGCTCCCATGCCAAAGCTAAGGCATAGTGCAGCACTTGCGTACCTAATCCCTGCCGTCGATAATCGGGGTGAGTGACAACATTTTCAATAATCCCGTAGGGACGTGCGCCACGCGTCAAGTTGGGAACAATGGTTAAGTTACACGTTGCTACTAACTGATTAGCAAGATCAGCTACAACGTAATACAAACGGGGATCATGTAAAATCTTATCCCAAATGGATTGTAAAACATCGTCAGCAGGTAGAGGTGCATCGACAGGATTTAGGTGGTGATACAACGCCAGAAGTTGAGGAAGTTCGTCGCGTCTAATCAGGCGAACGATCCCAGAGAATTTGCGATTGCTTCGTTTCACTCGCAATGACATCTTATATTTAATCATGCCTACCCACTTAATACGCGATAATATTGACCACCTATTTCTATTGATTCACGTCGCACTAACAGCCGTGGTTCAGTAGGGCAGACTTTCCAAGCCCCATTAATTAGCATCGGGGATTCGCATTAGTAAAATCCGACCATAGCCATCGATATCTTCTATCACTAACCCGTCGTTACGTTCCTCATCATGGGGATAGGGACGAGTACCGGAGCGAATAAATTTCGGTTTGTCAGCCAATGCCAACTTAGCACCATCAAGATTAACACGGGGGCAAATGTAGAAGGTGCGAGTATCCAAACAACGGGTAATTTCTGAGTGAGTACCGTAAGCTGTAACTAATGTTTGCATGACGGTGCTAGTTCAGTGGCGTGGATGTTGTCATCAACCCAAAGGGCAGGTTTTTCTTGATGTGCAGCAGTGGCAAAATTGGTAACTGTGAATAGCCAGATGTCACGCCCTTCGTAACTTTTGCCAATACTTTCGATGCGTACTAGCTGGGGAAATTCCTAGGTCTTCATAACGACAGTATTTATCAAACTGAATATCTGGCATAACAAACCTCCCCATTACGAATTACGTTAGCGTTAGCGAAGCGGTAGCGACTAATCGAGCGTCCGCAGCAGCGTCATTACGAATTACGAATTATCTAATTTTGCTTCCCCGTAATCGTGAATGCTGCCCAGTAATAAGGATGGTTATAAAGATTTTTATCTGATGCCATTTTACTATTTCTATATAGTTGTGTTGTTAAATAAGTTTGAATTCTTACTTCCTCTGGATGCAGATTATTCAAGATATCTTCATACCATTTTGTTAGCTCTCCAGCAGTTAGTTCTTTCAGCCATCGTGTTGCTTCCGCTAAGGCAGTAACTGCTGATTTATTGGGCTGTAATCTTCGGTAAAACTCGATCATTACCAAAGCACTAGCCGAAGATTCTACACTCCAGAGAGTACTCACTACATGAGGTACGCCTTGACTCACAAAACCACTGACTAAACTCACATATTCGCTATTGATAGTGTGGTTGCTAGTACTCAAATTTTCACAAGCAGAGAGAGTAATAAGGTTGTAACTTCCTAGATTTTGTTGGCAGATTTCATCGAGAGTCAGTCTGTCTTCACCTGCTAATGCTAATTCTGATTTTTTAGGTTCAGCTAAATTATTAGCGACATGACCCGTAAAATGCAAAATATTATAATTATCAGATAGGGCATTTTCAACAATACTTTTCGTAGCCTCTGCTCCCTGAATTCGTTGGATATTATTGAACATCTGACTAACAATTTCAGACTCCAGTTTGGCAAATTTCAGTGTAGGATAACCTGTACTTTCAGGATGTTCAACACTAAGCAAGAACTTATTTTGCCACTGCCAAATATCCTCAGTCCTGATTGATAAACCTATTTGGGCACTAGGTAGATAGGTGACGCTGAAATTTGATTCTACGTTGGGTAACTCTTCTGGTGATGGCGAAGAAAGATGGAAAAGTGTATGAATGGGCAATTTGTACAAGTCACGGTGAGGAATTAAGACCAGTTGGGTGATGCCTTCGAGTTCCTGTGCAATTGTGGAAATATTTAGGATTTCATACAGTTGCAACAGTTTCTCTTCCATCTCAGTTCGCCAAGAATGGTGACTTTTACTTTCTTTGTCTTGGGCTGTAGTGCGATATTCTTGGTATTGTTGATGCCAATCTTCTAGCCAAGTTTCAAATTCAATTAAGCGTTGCACTGCTTCGGGTAAAGGCAATTCATTAAGACGGATAGCGTCTTCTCCTAAAGATATTGCCCCAGTATCTTGCATGGGTGTAAACAGGAGAATTGGTGATGGCGCTTGGTCTTTGAGAATGAAAGTATGTAGGGCAACTGGACTAATATGCCAGTAAATAATTGCTGTTGTGGGATTGAATAGTTGTTGAATTGCGCCATAATAAGGCGAGTATATATTATCATTCCAGCCAGAAAGCAGCCAGTTTAAACAAGCATTTTTACCTTGCTCGGCAATTTCCCAAGCTTCTACTAAATCACCCGACTCTACAGCTAAATCAACAGCTAATTGATCAAAGCCTGCAAATTTTAAAGCTAGCTGTTTTTTACTTTCATCTGAGCGAGTTTCTTCACTCAGTAATTGTCGCAATAAATCTGTACCGCGTTGCAGCAATTCTTGAACTTGTGTTGTCTGTCCCAAGCCCATTAGCACTTTGCTTAGAGATTGTAAAACCTCTAAATGCAACTGGGGAAAATATTCTAATGTGAGGGTTAACAGTGCCTGATGGTACTCAGATGCAGCTTTACGCCAATAGTCGCGCGTATTGGTATGTTTTTTACCTTCTTCGTAGTAAGTATTAGCGATCGCTAAATGCAATCTACCCCAACCTTCTGGGTGGGTATCTGTCCGCAGATGCTTTAACCCTTCCTCGTAGCTGGCTACTTTCCCTTCGTAGCCACCCAGTTGTAAGGCGGGATTTGCTGCTGTGATACTACTCAATAAATTCTGCAATACGTCAGAGTTGACTAAATGACCGATCGCAGTTCCCCGACCAATCCAAGCTTCCCAATAATCTTGTTTAATTTGCAAAGCGTTGTCATAACAAGCGATCGCTTCGACAAATTGTTCTAAATAAAACAGTGCTACTGCCTGATTATACCAAGCTAGGTGGAAGTCGGGTTTGATAGCGATCGCTTGCCGATAGGAGGCGATCGCTTCTTGTCTACGCCCCAAGTTGTCTAATGCTATACCCCGGTTGTACCAAGCTAAGTAAAAGTCGGCTTGAACTGAAAGTGCTTTATCCCAGGAGGCGATCGCTTCTGACCATCTTCCTAAATTAAACAGCACTACACCCCTGTCTATCCAAACTTCGTGGTACTCTGGGTCAATTTCTATCGCTCTGTCATAAGATACAATCGCCTCGGCAAATTGTTCACTTACAGCTAGGGCTATGCCTCGGTGATACCAGTTTTCCTGGTCTTCTGGTTCCAGATGCAGCGCTTGGTCATAGCTAGCAATAGCTTCTGGTAGCCAACCTAATTTCAGCAGCGCCAAACCCTTGCTAGACCAAGCTTCTTGATAGTCTGGCTTGATTTCTATCGCTTTATCAAAAGAAGCGATCGCTTCTTCAAAGTATCCTAATTCTCCGAGAGTTCCACCCCGGGTGTACCAAGCTTTGTAGAAGTCGGGTTTCAGTTGTGTGGCTCTTTCATAAGATGCGATCGCTTCTTCAAAGCGTTCTAAATGGAACAGCGTCAAGCCTCGGTTAAACCAATATTCGGAGAATTCTGGTTGCAGTGCGATCGCTTGGTCATAAGATGCGATCGCCCCTAACAAATCACCTGTTTTCGCTTGGCTTAGACCTTGGTAAAACCACCCTTGAGCATGGGTAATCGGATTATCATTATGTCGCTCAATAATACCGGGGGAATTACTACTTTGAACTGCCAAGTTAGAAGCAAGTTGCTGGACTAAGTTGGTACTTTGATCCAACCTCACCCATAACTCGTCTAAGGTATTAGCCACGTTTGGCTCTAAATTCGTTAACGTGTTATCCCAGGTTTCCACCGAGGGAGATGTTACTAATTCAGTCCTTTGTGTGGTGGAAAGGATATTTACTGGTGTTGTAATTTGAACAACTTCTTCATCGCCGAACCGCAGTTGGGCTAAAGAAGTGATTGAATCTTCTGCTGCGGGGAGAGGGACATTTGCGGGTATTGTAGTTTGGGCTTCTTCCCTTTCATACCCCAATACTACTTCCTCGAAGTTTTCGGGCAATCTTTCCTCAAAAAAGGCATTTTCGGGTGCTGACGTAATTGGTTCAACATCTGGCACATCGTACTCCCATAACTGTTCACCTAAATTGCGAATCAGTTCTTGCCCAGGGGAACTTGGGATTTCTTCATCGGTGATGATTTCTGCGACATCTGGCTCATCATACTCCCATAACTGCTCGCCTAAATTGCGGAGCAGGTCTTGCCCAGGAGTCATTTCTACGACATCTGGCTCATCATACTCCCATAACTGCTCGCCCAAATCGCGGAGCAGTTCTTGCCCAGGAGTAATTTCTACGACATCTTCTGCTTGATTGTCCTGATACTCTATCTCTGTAGGTAAATTTTGCATTAGCCGGATGCCAATGTTGTATGCAACATCTCCAATTCTGCCAACACCAAGTTCCCCCAATTGCACCATCTGTGTTGCCAAAAGAGGATTTGGCGTAGGTGAAGCTAGCAAGCTTTCGCCAAACATCACCAACCAGTCTATCCAGCGTTCAGCCGGAACCCGATTTTCAATCCGTTGCAGATACCTCAATGCCCACTGTCGTCCTCGTGCTTGATGCACGCCTTCTAACAATTGGATAAACAATTGTTCCAGATCAGCATTGGTTAGTTCTGGTAGTATTTCCACCAGATTGTGTCCTCTCGCACCCTTGAGAGAACTAGTCTGCTTACTTGCAATGAGGCGCTTTAAAAACCTTTTAAGCGACTGCGATATCCGCCTGAGCATCTGCCACACTCTTGGATTTTGTTTTTCTAGATTGTAGCCATCGTTGTGTTAAAAAAATCATCAATTACGTAAAAACCCATTAGATTCGGACAGCGCTTCCGTAGCAGGTTAGCAAAAAATATACAAATCTTCAAGAGCATAGCATTACAACGTTACAATTCCCAGATTTAATTCTGGAATTTTGACGCTGCCAATCTTAGATTTCAGATTTCTCTGCTTTATAACAGATTAATGCCCTGCTACGCTAACACCTTTTGCGGGTGACACAAATCTCAAATTTGTTGGCTCTACGCAGCAGTTAATTTTCTGTTTGCTCTGTAGTCGATTGACCAGCAGGATATAATTGACTAATCAATGCTTGGACAAGCACTTGTGGGTCATCTGTTTCAACGGCAAGCTGTTGAGCAATCTGCTGGCGTAAGTTTTCATCCTCCTGTAACATCACAAACAACTCCTCTAGGGTGACAGTTTGGTATTCTCCCTCCGGGGGATTCTGTGGCGCATCTGCTGACTCTGATACTAAGTCCATCTCAGAGGGCAAAGTTGTACTAATAGCATCTGGCCCTTCATATTCCCAAATTGGTTCGCCTTGATTGCGTGTCAACAACTGCATCCCGATACTATAGGCAACATCTCCAATTTCACCGATGCCCAACTCACCCAGTTGGACTAACCGCGCAGCCATTTCATTATTAGGTGTAGGTGATGCCAGCAATTTGTCGCCAAAGCGTCCTAACCAATCAACCCAGCGTTCAGTTGAGATGCGATGTTCAATATTATGCAGCCACTTCCGGGCCCATGCTTCGCCTCGTGCTTGATGTACTCCCTGCAACAGTTCGTTGAAGAGAAATTCCAGATCCGTATCACTTAGGGGTGGTGCTGGTTCTGGTTGCACATTGCCCCGAGATTTTGAGGCAGTCTGTTTTCCGCCAAACAAGCTCTGAAAAAGCTTTTTGAGCCATTGAAATAGCCGCTTGAGCATCTGCTGCACCATCGAGTTTTGCTTATCCTAAAATTGTAGCGATCGCACTGGACTATGGCGTTAGTTCAGTCAATAAAACGTATAGTCATTAGTCATTAGTTATTGGTCATTTGTCAAGAGTTTTTCTCTTTCACTTCTGACTCTTTTAATAGAACAAATGTACTAAATGATATGCTATAATTCCCATACATTGATGTTGAAATCATAGTAGAGGATCAGCTGTGGTTACTTGCTTTCCTGAGTGCCAAAATTTACGGCATTAGTTGAGTGCGAGGGCTATAGCACTATCGATAAACAAAGCAGGTACGAGAGTTTAAAATAGTTGAATTCTAAACTCGACTCAGTGCTACTTATTAACGTTGAAAGGCATTGAAGTCTATTTTTCCATGTCTTACGAACCCCTGCACCACAAATATCGCCCCAAGAGTTTTGCTGAACTGGTGGGTCAAGAGGCGATCGCGACCACCCTCACGAACGCGATCGGCACATCGAAAATTGCCCCTGCCTATTTATTTACTGGGCCCAGAGGTACGGGGAAAACTTCTAGTGCCCGGATTCTGGCCAAATCCCTCAATTGTCTCAAAGGTGACAAGCCTACTGCTGAACCCTGCGGCGTGTGTGAGGTTTGTCAGGGAATAACTAAAGGCTACGCGCTAGATGTCATTGAAATCGATGCCGCTAGTAATACTGGTGTCGATAATATCCGCGAGTTGATTGAAAAAGCCCAGTTTGCTCCTGTACAGTGTCGTTACAAGGTTTATGTAATCGATGAATGCCTGACTGGAGATTCTCTGGTTTTGACTGATGAGGGACTTCAAAGAATTGATGATCCCACAATTAAAGACAAGAAAGTTCTAAGTTACAACGACTCATCTCTTAAGTGGGAATTCAAGAAAGTTGTCAGATGGTTAGACCAAGGAGAACGGCAAACCCTGGTTATCAAGACAACTAACCGAGAAATTAGATGTACGGGTAATCATTTAATTAGGACAAATCAGGGATGGCTACCAGCAAAGGACGTAAAAGAAGGAGTGAAGATACTATCCCCTGTGAATGTGGATGCAGCATCCTCATTTACAAATTTGGTATCGATGGACGCACCCGGAGATTTGCTAGCGGACACCAGTTTAAAGGCAATACATCAGGGCAAAAATCATACGACCTGGAATCTATCCTTAAACAAGCTGAATTACTCCGACCTTTCTGTGCTTGTGGGTGTGGAGAAAAGCTCGATATTCCAACCTTTTTACAAAAAAAAGGCCGAGGAATCATCAGCATCCAGTCTCGCTGGGAAAAACATCCATATAAAAAAGGACACGGAATTTGGGAACTTAGAACAGAAAAGTTCCTTGCCAATGCGGCAGTTATCCAGCCAAATGCACTTGGGCTTATCTACGGAACCTTACTTGGGGATTGCTCTATCAGTTATCCCAATAAATACAGTAGATTCCCCAGATTGTGTTGGACACACTCAGAAAAGCAGCAAGGATGGTTGGAATACAAAGCTTATCGCCTTGAAAAATTGCGTCCAAAACTGCGAATTACAGCTAACAAAGGATACGGAAGCATATCAGTTACCTGTAACACCGCTTGTGATCCCCAACTCAAAGATGTCTTGGAAATCGTTAAACCAAATGGGGATAAAAAACTCGTCTCTATGGACTGGCTTAATCGAATTACCCCAGAAGGGCTTGCTTGGTGGTACATGGATGATGGCTCACTCAGTCTCAGTCCACAAGGAAGTCCACAAATTCAATTGCATACAGAAGGATTCTCTGGCGCAGAAAATCAACTCATCGCCAGTTGGCTTACAGCAATGGGATATTCAGCCGCAACAAAGTTTTATACCAGAAGTATTACAGGCAAAACATACCACTACATCCAGATGGGCGCAAGCACCAGTAGAAAATGGCTGGCAGACCTTAAACAATATTCCATCCCCACGATGGATTACAAGTTTGGAGACAGTCGAATCTGTTCACCTCGCTGGGGTTGAGCGAGTTTATGACATTGAAGTAGCAGATAATCATAACTTTGTGGCAAATGGGCTTTTAGTGCATAATTGCCACATGCTCAGTACCCAGGCATTCAATGCACTACTTAAGACACTAGAAGAACCACCGAGACACGTAGTTTTTGTATTGGCGACAACAGACCCCCAACGGGTGTTACCAACAATTATTTCGCGCTGTCAAAGGTTTGATTTTAGACGCATTAATTTAGAGGCGATGGTAAAGCATTTAAGTGCGATCGCATCTTTTGAAAACATTCATATTTCACCGGATGCCGTCACCCTGATAGCCCAACTTTCTCAGGGAGGGTTGCGGGATGCCGAAAGTTTACTTGATCAATTGGGTTTGTTAGCGGGTGAAGTAACACCAGAGAGAGTTTGGGATTTGGTTGGCACAGTGAGCGAACAGGACTTGCTGGGGCTGTTAAATGCGATCGCTCAAGATAAACCAGAAGCAGTTTTAGACAGTACTCACTACATTTTAGATCGTGGTCGAGAACCGCTAACTATTCTGCAAAATCTCGCCGCCTTTTACCGCGATTTACTTGTAGCTAAAACTGCACCCAACCGCCACGATCTGGTTGCTTGTACTCAGCAAACCTGGACAGCATTGGTTGAGTTTGCTCAATACTTGGATATGAGCGCGATTTTAGCAGGACAGCAACACCTACGCACATCAGAAGTGCAAATTAAAAATACCACTCAGCCGCGTTTGTGGTTGGAAGTAACATTACTAGGATTGTTACCCAGTGCGACAAATATTCAGCCACAAGCCCCAAGTGTCGCACCACGAGTTAACACACCTACTGTATCTCCAAGCTATCCTCCAGCAGTTGCCCAAAATCACCTAGTATCTTCTGTACCTCAAGCTGAACCGCAAACAAATCATCATAGTTCTGCATCTCCCAATCATCAAGCGGCTGTCCAAAATCAGCCCATCACTTCATCTCCCCCAGTTGAACAGCAAACAAATCACAATTCTGCTGCTAACTCAGTTTCACCACCAACGCCAGAACCTGCATCTGTTTCTGTGTCACCTGCGAATGTTGAACCGATAAGTTTAGAAGTTATTGAGGAAGCAGAATATGACTTAACTCAGGTTTGGCAACAAGTGCTTGCTAACCTCCAGCCAAAATCAAGGCAAGAAATGCTGCGTCAAATGAGCCATCTTATAGAGTTCGACGGTGTTGTGGCTCGAATTGCTATTAAACAGGCATGGTATGACAAGGGGAAATCTTATCTACCGATGATTACGGCAGCTTTTCAGCAAACTTTCCAGCGTGAAATCCAGATAAATATAGAAAAAGGAACTTCTTCAAACTCTACCTCAGCCAAAAAAAATCCTCCCCCAAAAGACTCTAGTCGCGTTCAGCAACCAGCTACTCCTACTTACAATCAGCAAATTCCGCCTCCAGCGCCATTACCACAACCAACCACTCCACCATCAGCACCGACAGCAGCAAAGAACGGAAATGGAGCAAATGGAAATAGTCTGAATGGAAACGGCGTAAATGGAAATGGTCTAAATGGAAATGGTCTAAATAAAAATGGTGTCAATGGAAATGGGGCGCAAGCTTTGCCTCCAACTCCAAAACAAACACCCACGCCTGATTGGGAACCTGACGAAGTAGCGATCGCAGCTCAACGTCTAGCAGAATTTTTCAACGGACAAATTATCCGTTTTGCAGATGATTTCCCAGAATTCTCCGATTCCATAACTACACCTGAGTGGGTAGAAGAATCAGACGTGGATGATGAATAAAAAATGGGGCATTGGGCATTGGGCATTGGGCATTGGGGAAAGACCCTAAGAAAGTTCTCTCCTGTCGCTTTACTTCATCATCCCCCTATTCCCCATGCCCCATGCCCCATTCCCTATTCCCCATTCCCAGTATGCAAAGTTTTCACCCATTTCAGGCGCTTTGGTCTTACCGACATCCGGGCAGTAGTACTGCTCATGACGACTAACCAGTGCAACATATATAAACTGCCGCGCAGGGTTTGCACCAGCATCGTAAGATATGTAGAAGGTTGGAATTTCTGATCTTGACGTATACGCCTTAGACCTGTAAACATCCCTAGCATCGACATAGAAATGGATAATCCTGTGATGGGACTTAAGATTGGTGGACGATGACGAGCGATCGCCATTAATAAATCTGGGACTGCTGCTGTGGGTAAAATATACATAATCAGCATAAAAATCAGCAAATCCCAGCTTTTGCGGGTTCCCATGCGGTTTTTGAGAATTAAATCCCAATAATCTAAATAGCGTTGATAACCGCCTTCTGCCCAACGGTTGCGCTGATGCCAGAGTGCGATCGCATTTGTCACCCCTTCTTCTTGCACGGCTGGATGGAAAACACACTCAATATCCCAGTTATCCAAATGTAAGCGGATTGTCAAATCCAAATCATCGGTAATGGTTTCTTCATTCCAGCCACCGCAGCTTTCCAAGGCAGAACGCCGGACAAATTGACCATTGCCCCGCAGTTCGCCAATGCCACCAAGGGCAGTTCGCTGTTGCTGAAACCAAGTATCAAGAGCCATTTCGGACATTTGACCCTTAGTCCAAAAGTTTGCTTTAGCGTTGGCGATCGCTTTTCGCACCTGCACCGCCCCCACGTTTTCTCTTTGAAATAAAGGCACTACCTGTTGTAGTAAGTCTGGTGTCACTTGGGCATCAGCATCAAATACTGCTATAATGTCGCCCTTTGTGAGCGGCAATACCTGATTCAACGCCCCGATTTGCCACCACTAGCTTCTGCGGAACGCCTTAATACTTTCAGTTGCTTGTGTTTGCCTTCTAGTTCTGCTAATAAATGTGGCGTGCTATCACTGCTGTGATCGTCAATAATCCATACTTCGTACTGCTCACCTGGATATTCCAGATTACAAAGATTTTTGACTAATTTAGCAATTACTGCTTCCTCATTTTTCGCAGCCACTAGCACAGATACAAAAGGCAAATCTCCTTGTATTTCTTTTGGATAGCGACGGGATTTAGTAAACACTACCACCAAAGCATGAAATCCTAGAATGGTGGTCAATCCTAGAATAAATATGGAAGCCCAAGAAACTAAATGTAGAGCGATCGTTCCACTCCAGACGATAGTCAAGACTAGAGCTGCTTTGCGTCTACGACCTTGAAACCGGGGTGTTATAGACACAGGATCTGTTTCTAACACTGACTCCTCATCTCCTGATAGGTCAGACAACAAGGAGTTTAGCGGATCAAGCTCTTGATAAGAATCTTCTTCGGGCCAGGAATTCGCTGGCATAGGTTAGGTTGCTTGATTCAAAAACCAGTATTTGTCTACAGTTAGTAATTTTACGGACAAATATCCCTAAGCTACTTTTCCCGATATTAATCGGAATGGGCAAACTGTAATACCCGCTATCCCTAAGCCAAAAGCTGCTGGGACTACCTTTGTTGTTACCGCCACTCTGCGTAATTACCTCGCATTCACCACGTTTGCTACTCCTAGACAGAGGCTTGATTCCTTTGATAACCACTTGGGCAGGAAGCTTGTAGAGCCAGACTTTCTCTAACGAGAACTCCGGTTTGGGCAAAGTAATAGCAAGGTAGCAGCAGCTCGTTGTTGAGAGAAACTACAATAACGGCATCCACCACTTTACAGTCGGGATTTTTAATGTTACTGTCCCAGCTTCAATAAAAGTTAATGCAGAATCATTGTAACCGAAATTTTAATATTTCTTAGCAGTAACTTCATTTATTGGGTATTAGGGAGGAGGTGACAGGTGATAAGGAATAATCTCTACCCTGTACCCTGTAACCTACTCCCTACTATGTGCTTTAGACAAATCTTTTGGGAATACTACTAAGAGCCACTAATATCCCCAGTTGCCAACTAACTTGAGGAATATTTAAAAATGTCTATTGAGCAACTCCAGCCTGCTACTCAACAACAAGCCAGTGTTTACTTACCTTACGTTCAAGGCACTAAGCGGAATTTCTTGCCTTATGCCATTAGCCTCTATCAAAAAGGGGTCTTAGAGGGACACCGGAAGATAGAAGCCAGTGAACATGTCCCCTTTGTCGCCTCCTGGAATGTTGCTACTTTACCCTCAGATTTAACCCGTTGCCGAATCCAGTTTGATGGTAACGCTGACCTGAGTTACGAGCTGATGATGGCAAGTTTCGAGTTTATTAACTTTTTAATTGAACTTATGGACAACTATAAACGTTATCGCGTGACAGATTTCTCACAACCGTTTTACCGCAAGCTCTTGCGTATAGACGATTGATAAAACTCAGCCGGACTTTTGCTAGTTCGGCTTGTCTTTAAAACGACCCTATGTAAACAAGAGCAATTAAACTTAAAAATTACGACATCTCACCCGCTAATATACCTGCTCAATGCTGACATAGCTGGAATCCTTGTGTTACAACTTGGCAGACCAATTTAATAATGCGTTGGAGTGGGTGAATCAGATTTTGGGAATAATCCTCATAGTGTTTGAAAGCATTGTTTTGCTTAGGTTCGCACCATGAGAGCGCGATTTATAGGAAAAATACAGATTTATTGCTGTTTATTTATTATATTTGGCTGCATTTTGTGGACTTGTTTCGCATTAATTCCAGTACACGCAACGTCCATAGGGTCTATTGATACTTTGCGACAACAGCAGCAACAAATGAACCAGCAGCATCAGAGTGTCGTAAACGATCGCGATCGCTTAACAAATCTTCAACAAGAGGCCCAAAAACACCTGACTGGTTTAAAGCAAAATCTGCAAACTACAGATAGCTATATTCAACAGAGCGAATCACGATTACAACTCGCCGCCAAACGCCTCCAGCAGTTAGAAACTGTTTTAGCCGTGGCGGAACGCTCATATCAGCAGCGTCAAGTAGCAACAGTAGCACGATTGCGATATCTCCAGCGATCGCCTGCTTCTGTTGGATGGGCAGTTTTGCTCCAAAGTCAAAATATTAGCGACTTTCTCAGCCGTCGTCATCAGTTGAAGTTGGTGTATCAGGCAGACGAACAAATTTTGGTAAAACTCAACGCCCAAGCAAACCTGATTAATCAACAAAAAACGGAAGTAGAACAGCAAAAGAACGAAATTGCCTTAATTCGTGAGCAACTGCTGGCACAAAAAGCCGATTATCAAACTCAAGCGCAATCGCAATCAGAATTGATTCAACGCCTAAATAGCGATCGCCTAGCCTTGGAAGCGGCGCAAAACCAGCTAGAAAGGGAATCCAAAAATCTAGAAGTCTTGATTCAACAAAAGGTAGCAGAAGCTAGAGCCACAGAAGAAGCGCAAACAAAAACCAACAGCCGCACAAGTGTCATCGTTCGGGGAACTGGTGTAATGGCATATCCTAGCGATGCTTATACTAGTAGTCCCTTCGGCTGGCGGATGCACCCCGTTCTCGGCTATCGTCGCTTTCACGCCGGGTTAGATTTTGCCGCTAGCTATGGTAGTACAATTCGGGCAGCCGATTCGGGAAAAGTAATTTTTGCTGGGTGGTATGGTGGTTATGGCAGAGCAGTAATTATCGACCACGGCAATGGCATTACCACACTGTACGGACATAGCAGCGAGTTATATGTTGCTGATGGACAAGCTGTTGAACGCGGACAAGCGATCGCTGCTGTTGGTTCTACAGGTTTATCTACTGGCCCCCACCTCCACTTTGAAGTGCGTCAAAATGGCACACCAGTAGACCCAGCTAATTATCTTTAACCCAAAAACTGAGTTTCTCTAAGCCGCAAATTCTATCACAGACGTGCTATAGTTTAAAAGACTTAAGGGCGCGTAGCTCAGTGGATAGAGCAAACAGATTCCGGTTCTGTGGGTCGGGGGTTCAAATCCCTCCGCGCTCGTTACCTTTACAAAACTAACTGCAAACTCGAAAGGTTATTTTATTTCACTGTAACTTATAACATTTTATTTAACTAAGGCTTTCTGATTTATTTTTTGGGAAGATTCTAGCATTATTTATAAGTAAGCATCCTTGAGTGTTAATTTTGCTCTGATGCCCTGGATTGTAATTTGAATAGCTTGAAGAAGAATCCAGAAGTCAGAATTCAGGAGTCAGAACAAGAAAGTGGGGGATTCAGACCCGCCACTAATTGTAGACCACTAAATTTTTAATTTAGCGGGGGTGCAAAAACGCCCTTTATTCATTCGCCACTCGCACAGAATTCAATTCTGTTAGCGATAGCGGGGCGTTTAGCCCATTCTGGCTCCTGACTCCTGAATTCTGCTTTGATAAAAAATTCGTAAAAAAAGTTAAATTTTTGATTAAATTCTATTTAGCAAGGCTATTATTTAAGTATTGTAATGTAGCAAAATTTCATTGATTCATCTCTTTAGCTAAATTACATAAGTTAAATTGCTATTCGTTTCACCTAAATGCACTACTGTTTTAGTTAATTTTAATAATTTTTGGCTTTTACTTAAAAAAAATCAGATAAGAAATAGGTAGCAATGACAGCCCAATTACTCAATATAGATCAGCCATTGCGGTCACACAAAGCTAAACGAATTTTGCTAGTTGAAGATCATTACCTCAATCGGATGCTACTGAGTGACTATTTGAGTTACTCTGGGTATGATGTGCAAAGCTTATCAGAAGGCTCTACTTTTTTCTCAACTATAGAGAAATTTGAGCCAGATTTAATGTTATTAGACTTGAAATTGCCAGATATTGACGGTTATTCACTCTTAAAACAAGTCCAGGAAAAACCTGATTTGTCAAAAATACCAATCATTGTGGTTTCAGCCTTTGCTTTTAAAGCAGATCAAGAACTCGCTCTTAGTTTGGGCGCACGCCGCTATTTTGTCAAACCTTTAAAACTCAAGGATCTGATCCTTACAATTGAAGAACAGTTTACTTGTGGTAAGTAGAACATCTGGAAAAAACCAAACGTATATTAATAAAGGTTAAGTGAACTAATACCAATTTAATGTGAAGTTGCATATATCTAGGATTTACGCATTGACAAGAAATAGTAAATATGTATAACGTGAAAAGCCACATCTTTCGTAAGGGTAAAGCATTGCTAAACCCCTACAGCATGGTCTATTTACGATCAAAGGATAATTAATCAAATCCTGAAACAACCTATTTTCGTTAAGCCACATCATGATTAATTTGTACAGTGCGTAAGTCCTAATATCTTGATCCCCCTAAATCCCCCGATAAATTGGGGGACTTTGAATTCCCCCATTTTTAAGGGGGCTAGGGGGGATAGAATTCTATGCAGCTTCATAAAGAATTGGTATAAAACCCTTTTCCCTTCTGCCTCCTGCCGAGGCTCGCTCGCGGACTCGCTCTAAGCGAAGCCATGCCGTTCGCGTTAGCGTCTCTGAAAGAGAAGGCTTTATGCTGCGCTATCGTGCCTGAACCTGATGCTAAATATTCACACTGACTGACTTAATAGATAAAGTTTTTTCTATAAGCGCATTTATTCTGCTTTTTGGTCAACAATGAACTCTTCCACATACTCGCTAATATTTTGTACAGAACTGCCAACTTTGGAAATTTGCTGTTGAACTTGTGCCAACAACAAAACTGCTGTTTGCAACTCATTGAGAGTTTCATCCATAGCTTCACGATATTGGGTTTCAAAGTCTTGTAAATTCATACTTTAACTCTTGTTTAAAATCATTAAAATAACTATATTTCCAATCATAATCGGAAATTTAACTTATTAAATCCGTTAATCTGCTTAATATCATAAGTTCAACAAACAAACAAAATTGTTGTTTATTAATAAAGCTTTTACATGAAATTTACATAAGCAATATTCGAATAGTTTCTTTATTCTTGAAAATAAAGATAGGTTAATACAAAACAATATTATTAGCGGAAATATAAAGTTTCAGAGAACAAAGCATTAATTAATTGAAAAATATTAATTTTAGATTTAAAAAGCAAGGTTTTTATCCTGAGAGTAGTAGGCAGTGAATGACTAAAGTTGCAGCTATAAAACTCTCGTAGGCTCGAAAGTTATGATACTGGCATAAAATTTTCTGGCAAACGTCTAGCTTGAAAACTGACCCACTCTTCGGGAAGTTTCAAAGGTGTCTACGGGATTCTATTTGTGCAGACTAAAAGCCTAACTGACTGAGGTGCTGCGTTAGGAGCTACTATTCTCGCCCAGTCGCCAGTTCCTTTTCCATTGGTTCTGGTGTATGCCGTTTATGACGGCTACTTTATATTTACTTGATAATAGTCTGTTAAATCGGCACGAAAAAATAATTTTTCTTAAAATAGAGAAAGATTACCTAATTTTGGTTGTGACAATATCTACTCAAGTATTACCACTGGTTAAAGATCCAGAACGACTAGAAAACCGTCTAGCCGAAATTCCGCCGGAACCGGGGGTTTATTTCATGCGGGACAAGAGCGATCGCATTATATATATAGGTAAATCACGTAAGTTGCGATCGCGTGTCCGTTCCTATTTCCGGGATGGCTACAACAAGACTGAACGCATCGCCACGATGGTCAAGTTGGTGACAGAAATTGAATTCATTGTCACTGATACTGAAGCCGAAGCTTTAGCGCTAGAAGCCAATTTGATTAAGCAGCACCAGCCATACTTCAACGTGTTGCTCAAAGATGATAAAAAATATCCCTATCTCTGCATCACTTGGTCAGAAGATTATCCGCGAATTTTTATTACCCGTAAACGCCAATTCGGTAAAGAAAAGGATAAATTTTATGGCCCTTATACTGATGCTGGTTTGTTGCGAGAAATCGTTCGCATCTGCAAGCGTATCTTTCCCCAGCGACAACGACCTCAACCACTTTTCAAAGACCGGCCTTGCTTGAATTTTGATTTAGGGCGTTGTCCGGGTGTGTGTCAAAAGCTGACTTCACCAGAAGAATATCGCAAAATTGTCCAAAAAATAGCGATGGTATTTCAAGGGCGAACTCAGGAACTGATTGATATTTTGACTCAACAGATGAATGCAGCTGCTGAGAACTTGAATTTTGAGTCGGCGGCGCGAATTCGCGATCAAATTTCTGGGTTAAAGTCACTGACAGCCGACCAAAAAGTGTCTTTACCAGATGATACAGTCTCGCGGGATGCGATCGCACTGGCAGCCGATGAACAGCACGCCTGCATTCAACTATTTCAGATTCGCGCTGGGCAATTGGTTGGACGTTTAGCTTTTGTGGCAGATGCTCACGCGGAACCAGGAGCTATTTTACAACGAGCTTTAGAGGAACATTACCAAACTGCTGACTCGGTAGAAATACCTCTAGAAATTTTGGTACAGCATGATTTACCAGATGCGGAGATATTGGCAGATGTCTTAACTCAACGTAAAGGCAAAAAAGTCACAATTTTGACTCCTCTGCGCCAAACTAAGGCAGAATTAATTGAGATGGTAGAGCGAAATGCTCAGTATGAATTGCAAAGAATGCAGAAACTTGGCGATCGCAATCACCAAGCAATGCAAGATTTAGCCACCATCCTCGATTTACCAGATGTACCCCACCGCATCGAAGGTTATGATATTTCCCATATTCAAGGGTCAAATGCTGTAGCTTCGCAAGTCGTGTTTATCGACGGATTACCCGCCAAACAGCACTATCGCCACTACAAAATTAAAAATCCCACAGTGACAGCAGGACATTCAGATGATTTTGCCAGTCTTGCTGAAGTCATCCAGCGACGGTTTCGCAAATATGGAGAAGATCAGCAACTAACACGTTTGGGTAATCCAGATTGGCCTGATTTAATCATGATTGATGGTGGTAAAGGTCAATTATCATCGGTTATCGCCGTTTTGCAAGAGATGAATTTATTAGAAGAATTGCGAGTTGTGAGTTTAGCAAAGCAGCGAGAAGAGATTTTTTTGCCGGGAGAATCTAAACCCTTGACAACTGATGCAGAACAACCAGGGGTGCAGTTATTGCGGCGGCTGCGGGATGAAGCGCATCGGTTTGCAGTGAGTTTCCATCGTCAGCAACGTAGTGATAAATTGAAGCGATCGCGTTTAGATGAAATTCCTGGCTTAGGACATCATCGACAAAAGCAACTACTAGGACATTTTCGCTCAGTTGATTATATTCGACAAGCGACAACCACACAACTCGCTGAAGTCGCAGGAATTGGGCCGCGTTTGGCTCAAGAAATTTACGATTATTTTCATCCTGCTTGAAGTGACAGCTGCCAATACCGTTCGGTTAAAGAATTTCTTGCTTCAGGCAGTTCTTGGGCAAGTGGAGAAGAGAGCAGGGGGAGAAACAGCCTACCCTCTTCCTCCTCCCCTGCTTATCTATCCTGATTGATTCTTATACCTTTGTGAGATATTCGTGTTTGATTACTAGCATTGGAGACAACTTTGAGCAGCTTCCGGAGTTTTGAGCAAAGGAAGCCACTCTTCATAAAGTTTACTAGTTTTGATTCTTAATAAATCTTGTTAGTAAATATTAACTAAATCTTAAGATAGATATTTTGTTACTAAATATACAGTAATTTATTGATTTTAATTTTTGAATACAAGAACGGTCTTTTTTGTATTCGTCTGAAATGACTATAAAGAAGCCTATCTCAATGGATTAGTCATGGGGATCAGTAAATATCTAAGCAGCATTTAATATAAAAACAATTTATGTATCTAAAGTAGGAGGGTAAAATCACTTAAAAAGCAGGATAATACATAGAGATATCGAAAAGCTTTCAAACCTGAAATTTTGTTTAAAATAATCAGCCAATATTACAGCAATTTGTTAAGTTAGGTCGAACCAGAATTTTTCCTGGTTTAACTTGTGGCTTTACCAAATAAAAAATCATTACAACCAGGGGTTTTCAAATGCAGACAGTACAAAAGATTTACTGCCCAAATTGTGGCAGCCATGCGGAGCGCTATTATATTTCTGATAGTCAATTAACTCGAACACAATGTCCAAGTTGCGATTACTTGATGATTAGTTGTACTCGTACTGGCAAAGTCATTGAGGCTTATGCCCCTGGCATTCTTGCACACCGTTAGATAATGAAAATTAAAAATTGGAGAATGTTTTCTCTAATTTTTAATAATAAAGTTATTTATAAAAATATAATTCAAGAGTCAGGAGCCAAAATTCATTATGAATTTGAGTCATACTGGCGTATAGCTCACTCTCTGGTGGAGGCTGTCTGAAAAATTGGTTTTAAAAAACACGCTAAATCGTTCTTTGCGCGTTTCTGAAAACAAGATTTAGCGGTTTATATTACAATACGGTTCAGTTAAGGCTAAAACTCTGTTATCCAAGTCAATTTTTTAACGTAGACGCTTCTCTAGGACACGCTACGCGTAGCTTCCCGAAGGGTACGGCTTGCCGCAGGCTACCGCTAAGGCGCAGAGAAGCCAGTGCGTTGGGCGGGTTTCCCGACTTGTTCGCTCTTAGCGTTCCCGCAGGGTAGCAACTGGCGCGACGCAGAGAGAAGAAAGAGAAGGAAAAAATTGCTTAACTGAACTGTATGTTCTGGATTCTTCTTCAACAAAAATTTTGAACACTTTACAGTTTGTTCTGTTGTCTGAGTTGTTGCTGTCGTATCTGTTCTCGTAATCTGAATTCTTGCTGTTGTCTAATTTGTTGATCTTGTCTGAGTTGTTGATCTTGTATTCTCAGTTGTTGCTGTCGTGTGAATTCTTGCTGTTGTAGCCTTGTTTCTTGCTGTTGTAGTCTAAATTGTTGCTGGCGTATCAGTTCTTGCCGTTGTTGTGTAAATTCTTGCTGTTGTATTTTCTGTTGTTGTAGTTGTGGTTGTTGGAGGTTTAGCCGTAGCCATGTTTCCTTAAATTGCTGTTGTGTTTGCTGATTTCGCTCCTCTTGTTGTTGTCTCATTCTTTCTTGAAAGTACTCAGGTTGCTGAGGATTCGTCGGAATTATTTGTCCATAAGCAGGAGAATTGATCGGCAAAATTTTTGCAAGAACAACTACCAGTAGCGATACTTTAAGCGTCAATGAGCGATTCAACATACAGTTATTTGTTATAGGTTTGGTAGAGCGATCGCTTAACCTTAATATAACATTTTCTATATTGGGTAATCCTACTGAGATAAACGCGATCGCACCTCTTGCGATAGTCAGATAAGCAAATGATTCAGCAATGCTTTTGACAACTACTGAAGTTTTTTGATCAATCTTCAGTTATCTGTGAGAGAAAAGTAATTTAATTCTTACTTGCTCTCAATTGCCCACAAGCAGCATCAGCTTCTAAACCACGGGAATAACGCACACTCACAGCAGTATTTTGTTGCTTAAGGACGTTGACAAATGCTTGAATGCGATCGCGGTTGGGGCGCTTGTAGTCTACTTCTTGAATGGGGTTGTAAGGAATCAAATTCACATGACTTTGGAATCCTCGTAAGCATTTTGAAAGTTCTAATGCGTGTTCTGGTAAATCGTTGACACCAGCTAGAAGAACATACTCAAAAGTAACGCGGCGGCCAGTAATTTCTACATATTCTCGACATTCAGCCAGCAAATCTTCTAGAGGATAGGCGCGGGCGCTGGGAATGAGTTTTTCCCGTAGTGCTTGATTGGGTGCGTGGAGGCTTACAGCCAGAGTGATTTGCAAATTGTTTTGCGCGAACTGACGAATACGATCGCGAATCCCAACTGTAGAAACTGTAAGCGATCGCTGTCCTATACCGACATCTTGATTCAGGGATTTCAAAGCTGCGAGAACATTCTCAGTATTCAACAATGGTTCACCTAGCCCCATGAACACAACATTACTAACCCGTTGCTGAAAATCTTCTTGGACAGTCAACACCTGATCGATAATTTCATGCCGTGCTAGGTTGCGTTTGTAGCCTCCCTTACCAGTAGCGCAGAAATCACACGCCATTGGGCAACCCACCTGAGTAGAAACGCAAACTGTCAAACGGGCTTTTGGGCCTTCTCCCCCTTCTGCGAAGGTGGGGATACCAACAGTTTCAATAATTTGCCCGTCTGCTAATTGCAAAAGATATTTGACTGTGCCATCGGGAGCCACAGAGCGGTAGTGTAAAATTGAGCGTCCAATGGGAACTTCTGCTACTTCTTGCCGCCATTGCTTCGAGAAGACAGAAATATCAGCTAGCGATCGCACTCCCTTATCATAGATCCATTCATGCAGCTGCTTGCCTCTGTAAGCAGGTTGTCCCTGCTGCTGCACCCAAGTAGTTAACTCGGCAACGGTGGCGCCTAGTAAGGGAGGGATTAATTCTGATTTTTCTGGGTTGTATGAGTCAACCTGAGATACAAGAGGCGTAGCAGACATAAAAAATCAAGAGTTGATGTAGGATCTCTATCCTACACCTGCCAGATTAACTTAGTCTTGACTAAAGAAGACGGTAAATTACCCAAAGGTTGTGCCGTTCCAGCCCCACATTGCCCCTTTAGCGTCTGCAACCCCTATATAAATTTGATTTTTCTGCTACAAAGCCATATAACCATTCTTACAAAGGCAACTACTAAACCTAGTAGCACACTAGGTTTTATGCTAGCTGTCGCTCTAATGCTCCTTCTGCATCTTGTTTCAAGCGATATTCTTCGGAAATATGGTGCTGTGACTCTTATAGAAGGATGGTGAATTATATAAAAATCGTTAAAATTTACACATTTTCATGCTTTTAAAAATAGTTGCTTAAAGGTAATGTTGGAATCAACTCCAGTCTCAGAGCAACAGATTTTAGTTGAGTTTATTCGTAGAGGAATAACGAGTTTGGATATTTCGTCCGTTAAAATAGTTCAGGTGTACGGACGACAGACAGGTGAAGAGTTCCCGGCATGGAGCCAAGAATTTACATTAGCAGAGGAATTAACGTCTTCATCAAATTCATCGGAAATTAAACTACCAAATTCTCCTATCAAACAACAATCAACAGATAAGCTTTCAGAATATTATCAATCTACCTCTTGCAAAAAGCAATATGACCCAAAGGTGGTAATTTTATCAGCTTTAGGGAATTTTTGTAAGTGGTATATATCAGGATTTATTGGAAAATCCTATGAAGAAACTTATGTATCTTCTATATTTATCCGATCATGCCACAAAGGTTTGAGAATGTTTTTAAATATCATATTTCTTATCTTAGGATTTTTAATTTTAGGCTTAATGGTTAAACAAAACAATATTTCATATCCATCAGTTTCATCTGTTTCTTCATCTTCTGGAAGTGGATCTGAATCTTCTTCAATATCTGGAAAGGTAAACGGAAGATTATGTGCGAGAAATTTTAATAAGAGTATGGCAGGAGCGGCTGAAGCAACCTTTGATAGTAGCAATAAGACTATGAACATTATTATATCCGATAGTAGCAAGATATTAACAGAACAAGGGTTTAAGCAAATTTCTACCAATATGGCAAATAGCACTTTTTCAACTTGTGATGTTAAAACTGTAAAAATTGAGAGTAGCAGTTATTCTGGGGTTATGCAAAATCCATAACTGATATTGATATATAAAGTTTGTTGTTCCAATAGAGATTAAATTTATGGATTTGACACAACTAAAGTGGACTAAAAATGTAAATCATCAGGGTGATGATAAATATTGGGCTTACCAAAATGTTGGCCCGGTTTTAAATACTTTTCGATTAAATTGGAAAACAGAACAAGCAGAGAACGCCCGTAAACCAGAGGAAAGCGAACTCATTCTTTTAAGACAGCGTACCAAAGTGACGCATATTGTCAAACTTTTGAACAATACTTTATATAAAGAGCCTGGAGAATTTGGTATCTCCCGTCTCGTTCAAGTAGTTTGGATAGCAGATTATTGGAGTGTACCTCCAGAACAAGACATGGTGTTTGGTTATCATGTCCATCTTGATGGGGGTAAAGTGATGAAGTTGGAAACCCCTACATTCAATGAACATTGGGGAAGTCGAGGCGGATTAGTAGAATTTCAAAATCAGTTTCTACTGAGGTTTGGCAAAAATAATAATTCCTAAAAATTCCTTCAAGGTTTTTTTCGGAAGGTTTTTTAAGGTATTGCCCACAGTATAAGGGGTTTGAGCGTTTAAGCTACTCAGTAGAAGTGCCCCATGCTTCACCATTTAGAGAACTCCACAAAAAAAATGATCCAATAGCTATGTGGGTTTAGCAAAAATTTCTACAAACCATTTTCTGAGATTGGGGAGGCGGTGAATCTGTGTTTCAATTTCTGCCATAGCGGAGGTAGTAAGTTTAACTCCTGTAGAATAAACTGTTTCTACCAATGTGACCACCGGATTTTTACCCTTAAATGTGAGAGTTTGGGCGAAATTCAGTACAGTCTCAACAGTGTCAAGTAAACTACCATTCCAATGCTGTTCTAACCAGCCAAAACAACGTTCTATCGGGTTATATTTGCTATGATAAGGCGGATAATAAGCAAGTTGTAACGTCAGTTGAGATGATGTACCAAAATCTACAATCCGCTTCATAAATTGAGTGCGGCGAGAATTATTTTCAGGTCCATTATCCTGATTAATCACCAGTTTTTGAATATGAGCAAATCTGTGTTTGACAGTTTGCCACCAGCTTTCAAGCAAATCAACAATACAATCAGCGGTTAATTTGGAAGAAACAAAGAATAAAAATAACTCGTTGTATTCAGGTATAAAAATGCCGTAGGGAATCAGAGTTATCTCCGTCGGGAAGTCGTGGTCTACTGAGATGGTTGGCATTCGATTTTTACCCCCACGGTCAAATTCTCCAATCTTAACTGCTACCTTAGCATCAATGGAAATTCGCAGAGTATGAGGGTCATTGTCAGCTTCACTATTAATTTGTTCAACTTGTTCAAAAATCGCTTCTGTTTCGGGAATTTTCTTGATAGGCTTGGTTTTCAGAACTCTTTTTAAGGTATAGCCTAAATCATTCAATTTTCGTCGAATTGTTTCTGATGAAGGTAGTTCTTCCTCTGTGTAACCAAATTGTTCAATTAGTTGACGACGGACTTCGCTTGCCGTCATGCGTGTATACAAACGTATACTTTTAAAACTGGGGTCAGTTTGACTTTGTGGGTCTACTAACGATTTTATATCCCTCAACAAGTTTGATAATTTTGCTTCAGCCCGCTTGCGTCCACTACGCCTGAAACCATCAATAAAAGGCTGACCACTCTCTAACTCCTGCATCCCTTTACGGATAGTGCGCCTATTCCATCCCAACTCCCTTTCCGCCACAGTTTGTCCACCTATTCCCAAACCTTTGACTACTTCTGCCATGAATTGTCTTCGGTCACTTCCCTTGAGTTTTTTCGCTGTTTTGATGTACAGAGATTTTAGGTGCGCGGTGAGTTGAATGATAGATTTTGGATACATGAGCTAGACTGCACACTGAATTTATCTTTCTCTTATCATAGGATCAATTATTCTGTGGAGTTCTCTAAGTTATGAGATGAGCGAAACAGGCGATCGTATTCGGGATGATATAAACGCGATCGCCCTTTTGTTGTTGAGAGTGCCGGACTGATTATATAAAGTGTAGTGCGAATGAGTTTTTCTTTATGAGTACATTCCGCCATTTGATTCAGGGGAACAACCCTGATTTTTTCATCGGGCCAGCCGATGCGAAAGCAAATTGCAATGGGGGTTTCGGCTGGGTAATGTTCGAGTAGTTTAGCTTGGGCATTTTCGACATGACGCGCACTGAGATATAGACAGAGGCTAGCCTGATGTGCTGCAAGAGAGGCTAATTCTTCAGTGGTGGGGACTTCTGTACGTCCACTGATCCGGGTCAAAATGATGGTTTGGACTAAACCGGGTACAGTCAGTTCTACCTTGAGTTTGGCAGCAGCAGCTTGAAAGGCGCTGATACCTGGTATGACTTCAAAAGGAACATTTGCCTCTGCGAGGAGGTGCATTTGCTCGTGGATGGCGCTGTAGAGACTAGGATCGCCAGAATGGAGCCGGACTAGAGATTTGCGCTGCGATCGCACCCTATCGATCATAATTGGCAAAATCTCTTCTAAAGTCTGATTCGCAGTTTTAATTATCTCGGCATCTTTTCGGCAAAGTTCTAAAATTTGTTCCGGTATTAAAGAATCAGCAAATAAAATCACATCAGCAGCAGCCAGTAGTTTCTGGGCTTTCACCGTTAACAAATCAGGATCTCCAGGCCCTGCTCCCACAATATACACAGATGCTTCTAGAGGAAATAGTGTTTTTTTTTCGCTCCCATATTCTGTATATTCACTTTTAAAAGAAAACACGGCAATCCCTCAAAAAATTTTTTTGATATTTTCTCAGTATCTTTCCGGATTTACCCTCGTTCCCTAGTAGAGAGTAATGGTAGATGCACCCTGGTTAAGCCCTAGAGAATATTCTGGGGCATTTTTTATTTTTTAGTCATTGGGCATTAGTTATTCTTTCTCCCCTGCTCCCCCTACTCCTTCATCTCCCACTCTCCCCATTTTCGTTAGGAGTAGGAACTACATCGGGTAAAGGGCGTTTGAGTAAGTAAAGCCAAGCTAATCCAACTAGTCCTAATAAAATTCCTAGACTACTAACTACTTGTGCTATCCGTAACGGCCCCAGCATCAAGCTATCAGTACGAAAACCTTCAATCCACAAGCGTCCTAAGCTGTAGGCTGGCCAGTAAACTAGAAACAGTGTGCCTACCTTCAAACGTGGCTTACCGGCTAAAGACCGAAAAAACAACGTTATTAGTAGTGTAAACACCATCAAATTCCATAGAGATTCGTAGAGGAAGGTGGGATGAAAATAATCGAAACTAACATACGCTAGAGGACGATGGTCTGGTGGAATATACAGCTTCCAGGGTAAATTAGTCGGATCGCCAAAAGCTTCAGAATTAAAGAAATTACCCCAACGTCCGATCGCCTGCCCTAAAATCAGCGAAGGTGCTACTAAATCTGCCAGTTGCCAAAAAGAAACCTGCTTGATTTTGGCAAAGATTAACGCAGCCAAAACGCCACCAAGAATTGCTCCATGAATGGCAATACCTCCTTCCCAGATAGCAAATATTTTTCCTGGAGTTGGGGCATATTTTGACCACTCAAAGAAAACGTAATATAGTCGTGCGCCAGGAATTGCCCCAATCAACAACCAAAAGAACAAGTCCCCTAGCAACTCAGGATTAACATTGCGGCGCTTTGCCAATTCCTGAGAAAGGATCACGCCAATTAACACTGCTGTGGCAATCAACAAGCCATACCAACGGATAGTTAGTGGCCCTATTTTCACCAGAACAGATCCTGGAGAAGTAAATTGAAACGCCAAGGGCAAGGTGGAAAAATCCAGTGCCATGAAAAATTACCTAGAAAAGTTCGTTAACTACCCGCGCACTTTGCTAAGTACGGAGTTTTTTGTGCCTTGAATACTATAACTACACTTCAATCCTCCACAACGAATTGTGCGGACGTAGGTAAAAATCCAGTATTCATATTTAGGAGTCTAGTTCCTAAAGCCTAGTTGAGCATAACTAGTGCCACTAAAACAATTGGGTTTAGCATTCTTACCGAGAGCGCAAGATGGTAAATTTGAGTAAGTTACACAAAACAGTTTCGATATAATCACCTAAACTACTTTGATATATTTAAAATTGTGATTGCTATTTATCCTGGTAGCTTCGACCCCATTACCTTAGGACACCTTGACCTTATCGGGCGCAGTAGTCGGCTGTTTGAGCAGGTGATTGTCGCGGTACTGCGGAACCCTAATAAAATGCCACTTTTTAGTGTGGAGCAACGGTTAAATCAAATCACTCTCTCTACCCAACATCTACCTAATGTAGGAGTTGACAGCTTTGATGGTCTTACTGTCAACTATGCTCAAATGCGACAAGCACAAGTTTTGATCCGGGGCTTACGGGCTGTGTCAGATTTTGAAGTGGAACTGCAAATGGCTCACACCAATAAAACTCTTTCTACCCAAATAGAAACAGTTTTTCTTGCAACCTCAAATGAGTATAGTTTTTTAAGTAGTAGTGTGGTAAAAGAGATTGCAAGGTTTGGTGGCTCTATCGATCATCTCGTTCCCCCACACATTGCCCTAGATATATACCAATGCTACAATCAGAAATTTCCAATGTTGAACCCAATCTCAACGGAAGCAATCCCCCCCCTCAAGAATATCTCAGTGGAGAGGGAAGCATAGATATTCAGCAGGAACTCAACCGCCTAGAGGAAATGGTTCTCTCTAGTCTCAGGATTCCTCTCACGGGACGCACGCTCATAGATGAAGAAAAGCTGCTGGATCAGCTTGATTACATCCGGCTAGCTTTACCATCACTTTTTCAAGAAGCAGCAGTGATTCTGGAACAAAAGGATGAAATTCTACTAGAAGCGGAAGAGTATGGACAGCAGGTTGTTGAGGCCGCGCAAGCAAAAAGAGCGCAAATTTTAGCTGAAAGCGATATTATTCAACACGCAGAACAAGAAGCTGAACAACTGCGGCGACAAGTGCAACAAGAGTGTGAGGTAATAATGCAAGAAACCCTCGCCGAGATTGACCGCAAGCGGTATGCTTGTCAGCAAGAGTTAGAGCTTATGAGGCAAACTGCGATCGCTCACGCTCAAGAAATTGAAGATGGTGCTGATGCTTATGCCGATGGCGTTTTGGGAAATATCGAGCAGGATCTCAAAGAGATGTTGCGAATTATCACCAACGGACGGCAACAACTGCAAATTGATAACCTCACACAGCGTAATTCACCTCCTGGTAAAAAAAGATAGAGGTTCCAACCAGAGATGAGGAAAAATTATCGGTTGGGTTTCGCTATTGCTTAACCCAACAATTTCAATTAACGAAGACTTTTTGAGATTAAATATAGCTGGTTAAATTGGAATTAATTATTGAGAGCGATCGCCCCATCTACCTACAGTAATTTCTTTTTATATATAAATATTAATAATCCTTAATAGTATTCACTATTAAGGATTGTTGAGAGGAGCAAAAAACTGCTCACGAACCTGATTGTTCCTTAAAAATCATCGAGAAACTGACTAAGGCGACTGATTACGGGGTCAACCTCTTGAGGAGGGCTAGCAACAGTATAAGAAGTATTATTTACTACTTCTAATTGAGTTGGAGACGGAATGAAAGATCGATCATTGACTATGAGCGCCAGTTGTGCAACTTGTTGAGAAAGTTGCAGTAGATGATGTTCCATCGCCTCCAAACGATTAGATCCCTTGGCCAAAAAACGTTCCTCAAGTCCAGCCACTTGACGTTGCAGTTCACCGATTTGCTGTTCAATCGGTGTTGTTGCTGCTGTTTGTGGAGCAGGTTGTACAGGTTCCGGTACACATAAAGATTGCCATAAGGCTTCTTTACAGAGGTCGCTGAAAGTCTTGTCTGGTTGTTTGTCCAAATAACTTTCTACTTGCGCTAACAAGCTTTCATCAGCAAGCTCTGGGTTGAACGTGACGGATTTAACTACCTTTTTTGACCATTGGAACATCAGCTTTATGCCCTAGCAGCGCGATTGGAGGATAATTGTGCCTCTCCATAAATATACTGCCCCAAAGCATTCGCCTGTCGTGAAGGTGCTGCTAAATGAGCATTAATCTTTGCTTCTTTGAGCAAACGTTGAACGTCGTCCCAGAAGAACTCACCACCCCCGCCAGTGAGAATCACATCGGTGACACGTTCTGGCAACCAAGCTAGCACACGGCTACAGATTTCGCGCGAAAACATCTCTGTAAGGTTAGGAAGAAAATCATCTAGGTTGGTGGGCTTGCTAGCGCCTTTAGGACGGTAATAGCGTTCACCTCTGGGTTTGTTAACAGCAGAAATCAGCGCTAGAGATTGACTATCTGCTCCCTCGATTTCGGCAGACACAAGTTCATAAAACTTATTCATCCCAAAATCTTCGCTCCTAGAAGCACCTCTGGCAAAACGGAAGTTATCTACCATTAAAAGATCAACGGTTTGATGTCCAATATCGACGATCGCCACCGATATTTTTGTAAAATCCGGACTGCCAGGACTTTTCTTGGGTTGAGCTTCAGACCATAGCAGGCTGCCGTAGCCTTCTGGCATTACCCACACCTTACTAACATTCAGTGATACAGATTCGCCTCGGAAGTTCAACACATGAGGGCCACCGACTTGGCTAATCAACTGTGCTTTTTCCTTTTCAAATTGCTCTAAGGAAAGGAAAGGCAGACCCAGTACGACTGAGATATCATCTCTAAGTTTAAAGTATCCAGCACTTGCTAACACTTTTACTAGTGCAGACTCTACCTTAGATTGGCCTACTCCTAGATTCGCCCCAAAATCTGCTGCCAATTGACCAACAGCATATCCATTTCCTTGATACTCCAGCCACAAATCCATTAAGGGGTCAGTAGCCCTGGCTTCAAAAACACCACCGCGTACTTGTTCTATTGACATCTGCTTGACGTTGGCAGGTACGAACACCACATTGCCGGGTTCACGACTCACACAAGTTTTTGTGGAAGTTCTGCCTAAATCAACGCTGAGAATGGTTTTCCCCGGAACACTGCCTGTTTTGGGAGGATTATTATTAACAGCATTCATGGGAGTCGATGCTGACACTCTATTCATGGGTATAGCAGCAGCATTGATAGGGGTAGCGGCGGAAGGTTGGTCTGTCATGAAAGCTCCTAGTTCAAACTTAACTGTAAAAAGTTGTCATGCTCATCTTACAAAAATGCGAGCAACCAGAAATTCTAGGTTGCGTCAAGTGTAGCTAGAAATACGCCAAAAATTAATTCGGGCGATACCTCCGATAAGCTCATGCCAACGCACATCTAGTATTATTTGGCATAGTGTAGGCGAATTTTGGCCAGATGTAACCCCTGCTTTCACTGCTTTCAAACCAAAAGCGTCCGTGTTTCATCTTCTAGTACGTCTTAACTGGCGCTTGAATATCCAGAAAACAAATACTAGAACCAAACCCCCAAGTACGATTTTGGATACAGGAGCAAGGTACTTGTCCACAAGTTCATACTGACTACCTAATGCGTATCCTGAGTATGTTAGCAAGCCCACCCAAGCAGCGCTACCTACTGTTGTATAAAACAAGAATGGTAGCAAGGGCATATTGCTGATCCCGGCGGGAACAGAAATCAAAGTGCGGATTCCTGGTACAAGGCGACCAATTAATACTGCTGTTCTACTTCGTCGGTCAAACCTTTTGTTTGCCAATTTTTTAGATCCCCCTTAGTCGGTTTTTTAAAAGGACTAAAGAGGATCTAAAAATTTGATGGCAAATTTCAAATCATACTTTAAGGTTTTTTTGTGAGGTTGATGCTGTGAGGAAGCAGGGGGAGAAAGAGCTATTTAGTAATAAATTAAGTAATGCTAAGTAATGCTTCCTCGTCCCCTACTTCGCCTGCTTATGCGAACCGTATCGCCCCTCATTTCCTCTTCTAGGCTGTCGGGGTCAATGATTGTACCCTTGGTTCCGATTGCCAGTCTAAGGGATTCCAAACTCGATCTTCCAGAGCCATTTGCTCAATTAAACTTGCCAGTCTCAGGGCTTTGAGAGCTTGTTCACCACCCACTGAGGGTTGATTGCCACCATGTACGCAGTTGACAAAATGTTCTAATTCTGCACTCAGGGGTTGAATATTGCTGGTGTAGACTTTTTCAATTACACCATCTTGCCTGTAAAGTACTTGTCGGTGGTCGGTGAGAGAATTGGCAGTGGTTTGTCGGTGAATCAAAATTTCATTCTTGAGGAAATCTGCCTCAGTAAATGAATTTTTGCAATGGGCGACAATCCGGCGAATTTTGCGGTGGGTGACTTTACTGGCAGTCAGAGTCGCAACAATACCATTGGCAAACCCCAAGGTGGCAGTTACGTAATCTAAATAACCAGAGTCTAGGGCACGAGAACCGCTAGCAGTCAATTTTGTAACTGGAGAAGCAGCTAATTCTAGAAGTAGGTCGATGTCATGGATCATTAAATCCAGCACAACCGAAACATCATTTGCCCGATCTGAGTAAGGACTCATTCTATGGGCTTCTAACGCCAGCAATTCCTCTGTTTTTAGAACTTGGCTCAGTTCTTTAAAAGCTGGGTTAAAACGCTCAATATGACCTACTTGCAGGATACATTGAGACTCAGCGGCGGCATTTACTAAAGACTCTGCCTCAGAAATACTAGCTGCGATCGGTTTTTCAATCAAAACATGAATTCCCGCTAACAGACAGTTGATACCCACGGCATAGTGCAGACGGGTGGGAACAGCTACACAAACTGCTTCCACAAGGGGTAGCAGGTCACAGTAATCTTCAAAAAAACGCACCTTGTACTTGCTGGCAGTTTCTAACCCTCGCTCAACGTTAATATCTGCCACTCCGACTAGTTCAACATCTTTCATTGAACTCAGCACGCGAGCGTGGTGTTGTCCCATGTTACCCACTCCAATCACGCCTATGCGGATTGGTCGTGGTTGGTTGCGCTGTGTATATAGATTCGATTCTGCCACTGACATGCTATCTTGCACTATTATTCTCTCCTCAACCACCAAATTTAGAGACGCTACGGACGTTGGCGTTTATACTTGAAAGCCGGTTACGATCCGTCTAAAACCATCCAGATGGTAACATAGAGCCTATGTTTATGAAGAATTTCAAAGTTTGTGATCGGTTCCCGTAATCCAAATATCTTTTGTATAGATATTTCAGGTTTGTTTTGGATTTTGTACTTTCTCCAAAAAATATATGTCTTTTGATTAAGTTTAAAAAATTTAGTAAGACCTAAGTATAAATTATCCTTGGCATTGCTTTCTGGCATCTTGTTAAGGTCTGATTTAGCGATTTGAAATCCAAAATTTGCAACCGAGATGAAAGCTGTAATTCTGTTATCTGGGGGATTGGACTCTTCCACAATTCTGTATCAAGCTAAGGCTGATGGCTGTGAATGTCATGCGATTTCCTTTGATTACCAGCAGCGACACCGACGAGAGTTAGAGTCAGCCTTGACTGTTGCTCAAAAAGCAGCGATCGCAAAACATCAGGTGGTTAATTTTGACTTACGACAATGGGGCGGTTCTGCACTTACCGATGATGCCATTGATTTACCCCAGGAGCGATCGCTGGATGAAATGTCTCAAAATATTCCTGTCACTTATGTTCCGGCTCGTAATACCATCTTTTTAAGTTTTGCTCTGGGTTATGCAGAAGCGATCGCAGCAGAGCGTGTCTATATTGGTGTCAATGCTTTAGATTACTCAGGATATCCTGATTGTCGCCCCGACTATATCCAAGCAATGCAAGAAGTTTATCGCCTGGGAACCAAACAAGGGCGTGAGGGGCAACCAATTAATATTGTTGCACCCCTAATCAATCTGAAAAAAACCGAAATCATCCAACTGGGCAACCAATTGGGAGTTCCTTGGGAGCTAACTTGGTCTTGCTATGCTGGTGATGATATCGCCTGTGGTGTATGTGATTCTTGTCGCTTGCGGCTAGCAGCTTTTGCCGAATTGGGACTGGTTGATCCAGTGGCCTATGCTTCTTGAATGAGGAGTTAAAATTCATAACTCCTAACTTTTAAGTATCAACTCCTAACTCTTCTAACCGTTGTAGTTGAATCTGATGCAGGCGTGGGCCAACAATTGATACCACTGTGAATTCGAGATTTTGATAACAGAAGGTTTCACCTTTGACAGGAATTTTCTGTAATTGATACAGCAAAAACCCGCCTAGTGTTTGATATTCTCTTGTTAAGGGCAAGTTGAGATGTAAAATTTCGTTGAGGTCTTCGAGGTTTATCTGTGCCTGCACCAGAAATTTTTGCTCATCTAACATCTGAATCAGCAAGTCTTCGCTGTTTTCAGATTCACCAGCGTCACCAATAATTTCGGCAATGACATCTTTAATTGTCAATAGTCCCACAGTACCGCCAAATTCATTCACTACCATGACCATAGCGGGTTTCTCTTGCTGCATCATGGGCAAAAGTTCACTCAAGGGCGTGTGTTTTGGAACAAACCGGGCGGGACGCATCCAAGGTTGAATCGGTGTCTCTAAACTGAGCTTTCCTACAGCCAAAGGTTGTGCCAAATCTTTAAAATAAACAATGCCGCGAACATCGTCCAAAGATTCGCCAATCACAGGATAGCGAGAGTAACCAGTAGAAGCCATTTCCCTGAGTAATATCTGGAAGGTAGCATCTTTTGGCAGCGTGATAACACTGGTGCGGGGGATCATCACATCTTGCGCCATAACATCCCCAAACTCAAAGACATTATTGAGCAATTCTCGCTCTGCACGCTTTAAACCAGTAGACCCCCATTCTGTAGAGATAATCAGTTGCAATTCTTCGGGAGTTACAGGCGGTCGCCAGCCTTGACCTGTGTATTGGATGCCAAAAATCCGCAATAGAAAACGAGTTGATTGATTGAGAATCCAGATGAAGGGGCCAAAAAAACGGACGATCGCTTTTACTGAAGGCCCTAAAAACCTCGCTAGCTGCTCTGAGTACAACATAGCCAAGGATTTAGGACATAGTTCTCCGATCACAATTTGCAAATAGGCAATTAAGAAAAAGGCAATGGGAATTGATAGGGAATGTGCCAGGAAGGTAGTCATGCTAACTGGTAAAGGCCAGGATCTCAACCAGGCATTAATCAGCACAACAATCGTACTTTCGCCAATCCATCCCAGCGCTAAACTAGAGAGGGTAATACCTAACTGGGTGGTAGATAAGAGTCGGTCAATACTGCGTTGTAGCATTTCGACTGCGATCGCTGGAATATCCCCAGCCTTAACTAGCTGGTGAATACGCGATCGGCGCACGCTCACCATCGAAAATTCCGCAGTCACAAAAAAGGCATTTATGGCAATCAGTAGTAGCACTGACAACAACCGCAGCGCCACATCTGTCCAAATTAAATTAGGAAAACCACTCACTGCCAAAGCTTGTGTAAAACTCACGTCCTCCATTTAGGGGAATAGGGAATAGGGAAATGATGAGACAAGAAGAATAACCATGCCCCATGCCCCATGCCCCATGCCCCATGCCCAATCTACCTTTCCACAGGAATATCCGATGCTTCTAGCTTCAATTTTTGAGCGGGATAATCAGTAAGAGCAAGTGATATTTTCTTGACATCATCAAGTAAAGCTGTGGGAATGCTTACTGTACCTGAAAATGCTGGCCCATTTACGGGCAATTCTGTTGGTAAACCCTCGGTACTAGCACTAAGAGTTCGTCCTTTGTCATCGGTAACATCTAAAAAACTATAGAGGAAGCGCACAGAATCCTTACCTTTATTCTGCATTTTCACTTTCAGTAGCAAATCACCACCAGAGTAGCGGACAGATTGCACAGACATCGTTACACCCTCACTCTGGGCAGTAACCGGAAAACCTGGTTGGAGTTTTTCTTCAACCACTTCTGGGGGTTTTTCCTCTGGCTTCTGCTTGCTGCTATTGGTTTCTTCATCGTCTTCCTCTAGCTTTTCTGATTTAGCAGCCTTGGTTTTACCCTCAACTCGCGCCTTGACAATTTTCAGAATCTCTTCCTCTTTTAATAGCACCAGCCCTGCCTGTTGGGAGCTATTTGACTTATTGCTGGCAAATTTGGTTGTAGGACGCCCATCTGGTGTGGTAACGCCTTTAAGTGCTGAACTCCCCAGTTCAAAGCCCAAAAATGCGCTCACAGAACCTGCTCCCATCATCAGAATTAACAAAACCAAAGTAAGAAGTACAGTAGAATTTATTTTCATCGCTGACAAGCTATCACAAATAGAATCCTGGTCTATTTAAGAATAGTGAAGCTTTTGACCTCAATCCTTAAAGGAACTTAATCAATATTAGTTTGCACTATATCCATGATCAAATTATGTAGTATAAAAATCTGGTGAGCTATTATCCGGTATTCACAAGCAGTAAATTTGTGATATAAGTATAGAATTGGCTAAAGTCAGTGCATAAAGTACTTTCCTCAGTCTAAAATTAGCAAATAAGGTTGACCTAAAAGTTAAAATAATTTACTCATATCAACCCGAAACTCAATAAAACAAGCGCCTTTGGCCGATTGGGGAGGCAACGAACTCATAATTCGTCTTCAGGCTGGTTCGATTCCAGCAGGGCGCACTGAATCATCAAAAAGCAGTAATAGAGGGCATGAGCAATTGTGCTGAGGTTGCTGAAATGTTGGTTAGTAATTATTATCCCCTGCTTTCCATTACAGACACGATTAATCGCGTCTTTTCTCCCCAATCTTACCGAGATGGCAAAGTTTCAAACCTGAATTCAGTCCCCACTTTGAGTTTGTTGCTATTCAAGCGAGGAGACATCATCAGGGATGTGTCATAAGGATTTGGTAAATCAGGAGTGCGAATATAAGGATCGTTGCCAACTTGTTGAGTCAGGACATCATGATATAAAGTGTTAACTAACTCAGCATCGCGGGCAATTTCATTTTCTGGGAAGGAACCGCCGAAACCAGAACCAGATCCTAAAAATG
Organism: Nostoc cf. commune SO-36; assembly: GCF_023734775.1. NCBI lineage: Bacteria > Bacillati > Cyanobacteriota > Cyanophyceae > Nostocales > Nostocaceae > Nostoc > Nostoc commune. Next base: position 1,588,982 of record NZ_AP025732.1, read on the forward strand.
AGTCTAGCTGACGTTTGAGGCTACCATTTTCGTAGAAATTGCGATCGTGACGAAAATAAGCTCGTTCAAATACATCACTCGTAGTTTCAGTTTTGGGTGTTGCGGTTTGGGCAGATGCAATAGAGGGAAAAGCAATACCAGCAGCAAGCACCACTAATAAACCACCAAAGGGTTTGAATTTTATACGCACGTTTCTGACTCCTCAGTTTTTGGGCAATCTTAATTTATGCTTAAGTTCAGAACTCTGATGAGTTCAACCTTTGGTGTAGCACAACTTTTAATGTTTTGTAATGACGTATCCTACTGAAACTCTTACCCACTCAGATATTTGGGCAACTACTGCTGATTTGACTATTTTGCGCCACAAGCTACTAGATTTATTTTGCCAACTTGCTTATCAAGAGGGTGATTTTCTCCTCTCTTCTGGGCTGCGTAGTTCTTATTACGTCAATAAGACACAGGTAACACTCCATCCTCAAGGTGCTTTGGCGGTTGGAAGGTTGCTGTTTCCTTTATTACCTGTAGATACACAGGCTGTCGGTGGTTTAACAATGGGGGCCGACCCAATTGTAACAGCAGTGAGTATAGTTTCTGTTTATGAAAACCGACCGATACCAGCGCTGATTATTCGCAAGGAAGCTAAGGGTTATGGGACGAGAGCTTATATAGAAGGCCCCAGTTTGCCAGAGGGTGCAAAAGTAGTAGTTTTGGAAGATGTGGTTACAACTGGGCAATCTGCTCTGAAAGCGGTTGAGCGTCTTAAAGATGCAGGTTATACCGTAAATCAAATAATTTCACTGATAGATCGGCAGCAAGGGGGAGGTGAGTTGTACCAATCAGCTGGGTTGAAGTTTGAAACTTTGTTTTCAATTCAGGAAGTTCAGGAACGCTATCAACAACTTGCAAATTCATAAACAATAGGACTTGTACTAATTCGTAATTAAGAATTGGTACAAGTCCTTATAAAAGTTATTGGAATGAATTACCCGTATTTTTGAAGATATCGCTTTGCCATTCACAGCCGATAAATCTTTTATCTGCAAGGATATAGCGGCGGACAGCAACTGACACCGCCGACTGGACTCACCAGCAACAACAGCTTGATTTGTCTGGTAATAGCGATGAGCCTATGGTCGATAGATTCAATTTTAAAATCACTTAATGGATTAAAAAGTGTAATAGTTATTAAAGCAAAACGTCAAAAAGCAAATTTTAAAACCAGTTATAAATTTGAGTAAGTTCAGGCTTTTTATTACCAGTTAATAATTGCATTTTCTTGATTTAGAATGGTTGCGTTATTATGTTAATAATTATTTAGTTCAAAACACAACTTACTTTGTTATTAACTGGCTAATACCAATTTAATGTGAAGCTGCACATATCTTCATCCCCCCCTAAATCCCCCTTAAAAAGGCTACGGTGTACACACAAGTCGTGAAATCCCACCTGACACTTGGTTTCGTCCTCTAGCAATAGGATTGTGCGATCGCTCTGAAAGTCTGTCATGGCGAACGCGAGTGCGTGTCGTAGACAAGCAATCGCAAAAACTCACGGGATTATGTGATTACTTCTCTACGAGACGCTGACGCGAACGCTCCGTTATCACTGCGCTCGTAATGACAATTTAAGGGGACTATAACGCCTGAAACCCTTTCAGATAGTACTTGTGTGTACACCGTGGCTCTTTTTAAGGGGGGCTAGGGGTAGGGTGTTGACTCTGTATCCTTTAGCCCATAAGACTTCATGCAAAAAATGTGTCGCTTGTGTTTGACTTAAAGTGCCTGAAGCAGGCACTTTAAGTCAAGCAAAAATAACACGAATAATTTTCCCGAAAATTCCCGAAAAATGCACAAAGTCAACAGCCTAGGCTAGGGGGGATCGAATTCTATGCAGCTTCATAAAGAATTGGTATTAACTAATATTGCTCACTTAAGCTCTTTGGGCATATAGACCAGGATATTTCAAGGGTTTGAGCCTACTTTTTTCCTTAACCGAGCAGTATTCCTGTCTTAACTATCTCAAGAATTTACTTAAATGTCTTAACTTTCCTTGATTTTTCTTTTTAGCTAAGAGAAGATATGTCTGCAAATAAAATATTCTTTTATTGGCTATGGCAGGTATAATTCCCATCTTACAAAAACAATTAGCCTCTTGTAGCGTAGGTGTCTCGTCTGCTCTGTCTTTACTTTATTTCTGTCCATCTACTTATCCCAAACTCAGATTATTTACTAACCAAGACAAGTGCGTTCAGCTACGCTGGGCGGTTACACTATAGCTAAAAATATCAACCTAGATTTATCAAATTTTAATTCAACAGCGCAATGAAAAGGAAGTAAGTGGAATAGAAAGCTAGGCATGTAGCATAAGAGTTAGGAAGAAGCTATTCATTGAGATTGATGAAGCAGGGCGATCGCCATCAGATAATGCAAGGAAAGATAAGAAATTTAAAACTTAAATAACAGTAAAAATAATGAAGTTAATAGTTAAATTATATCAGAATATTGTTACATTTAAATATAGTATTGGTTACAAAAGTACAAGTATCCCTATTGATGGGAATTGACTTGACTATGAGATATCAGGTCGGTGGTAGCCTGAAGTATGATGACTCTACATATATTGTCCGTCAAGCAGACGAACAACTTTATACTGGATTAAAAACAGGAGATTTTTGTTACATCTTCAACTGCCATCAAACAGGTAAATCATCTTTACTACATAGGACTATTCATCGCTTGGAAAAAGAAAACCATATATGTGTTTATTTGAGTTTAGCTTTATTAGGTACTAATCAAATTACACCTATACAATGGTATAAAAGTATTATTTTCAGCCTGTTTCACAAGTTAAATCTGACAAAGCAGGTCAACTTTGAAAGTTGGTGGGAGCAACAATCAGAGCTTGATCCTGTACAACAGCTATATAAATTTGTTGAACAAGTGTTGCTGAGAGTAATTCAAAATAATCGCATTTTTATCTTTATTGACAATATTAATAGCCTGTTAAGTTTGAACTTCCCGGTCAACGATTTTTTTATCTGGATTCGTTACTGTTATGAGCAGCAATCACACAACCCAAGCTTTCAACGCTTGGGTTTTGCTTTGTTTGGTGTAGCTAGTCCATCTAACCTAATTGCTGATCGACATCTAACGCCCTTTAATATTGGTCAAGCAATTAAGTTATGTGATTTTCAATTACATGAAGCCATGCCTTTGGCTTACGGTTTAGAAGAAGTAGTCAGCCAGCCACAGGCAATATTGGCGTACATTATTCATTGGACAAGAGGACAACCGTTTCTCACGCAAAAGCTTTGTCAGTTAGTTGTGCAAGTTGCTTTAGAAAGTTATAAGGAAACGATTATTATACCAAAAGGTGCTGAAGGATATTGGGTAGAACAATTGGTGCGATCGCGCATTATTCAACATTGGGAATTCCAAGATCAACCTGAACATCTCCGTACCATAAGAGATCGCTTACTTTTTGACGAACACAAAGCAGGGAAATTATTAAATATTTATCAACAGGTGTTACAAGTAGAGGAAGTAAGGAATAGAAACCCGATACAGAACTTGATATCAGCCGATAATAGTGAAGACCAGACAGAACTCTTGCTATCTGGTTTAGTGGAAAATAATAACGGTTATCTGAGAGTTAAAAATCTGATTTACAGGAGTGTTTTCACTCCTCAATGGGTATCAAGAAAGTTAGAATATCTTCCCTTTTCTTAGTAGAAGCTAGTAATTAAAATACATCTGTTAAATAAGTTTTGCATTGTATGCCAGATAATAAGTATAAACTATCACTAACACAATGCATGAATATATTTATATATTTTTGGGCTTTGGTTGTGCATAATTTCAACCAAGTCTTGATTAAAAGTAGTTCCACAACTATTAATACTCAGTACATAGAGTTCTACTAAAGCGATAATATTTTTGCAACGCACCAAGAAGAGAAAGTCACAAATTATATAAGTTAAAAAATATTACATTATTTATTAAATCACATTTGTACAAATTCAGGTAAATGATAAGTGCAAGAACTTCATTTCTTCAGAGAGTTTTTACAAGCTAACTATCAAAACACCAAATAAAAAAGTGTGAAAAGTGGGAAAAGTAGGAGAAATAGATAATTGATCTCAGTGTTTACTATCAGGCTAATATAATATAACTTAGTTTATTAGAATTTCTATAGATTTTAAGAAAAAATGAAATGAAAGTGCATCAAAAATTGCTATGTTAAATTCCAGTTTCAGTATGTAAATAGAAAAAATTGTTGCTTGTGACACTCATTAATAATAAATACTTGGAACAGCAATGTATAAAACTAAACGCACACGAGGAGTTGTACTAACATCCACAGGAATTAAACGGTTGCAATCAGCAATTCTTTCTGTGGAGATAGTAGAAAATAAAGGCGAACACTTGAGTTTAGAAGAAATAAGTTCGCGCATTCATGTTTCTAGTAGAACTTTGAGTAAATTATGGTCTTTAAGTGAAAGTGTAGATCAAAAAACTATAAAACTCTGCTTTAGCGCTTTTAATCTAGAATTACATAGCGAAGACTACACCATAGTCAACAAAGCAAATGAGACTGAAACATCTGAGTTATTGTCTATTGCAAATATAGAAGAAAATTTATCTCAACGTTCTAAATTAACCTCATTTGTCGAAGAACATCACACACAAACTGAACAGATAGAAAATCTTTGGTCATACCCGGATGGCCCCGTACCTTTAGATTCTCACTTTTATATTGAACGTCCTCCACTAGAGAGAAAGGTTTATCGAGAAGTAACTATTAGTGGCTGTGTGATTCGGATTAGATCCCCCAAACAGATGGGTAAAAGTTCTCTTGTGTTGCGGCTTTGTGCCTTTGCACAGAAACTTGGGTATCAGACTGTGAATCTGAATTGCAACCAATTCGATAGCGAGTGTTTAACTGATTTAAATAAACTGTTGCGTCGTCTTTGCTGGAAAATTGCAACTCAATTAGGTATTGACCCCAATCTTAAGGAAAAGTGGAATGAAGAAATTGGCTACAACTTGAGTAGCGGCTTCTATTTAGAAAACTATTTGCTCGAGCAATGTCAAGGCCCAGTGGTTTTAGTCTTGAATGAAATTGACCGTTTTTTTGAATATCCTCACATTTGTCACGAGTTTTTTGCTTTGTTGCGGTCATGGTGTGAGGAAGCACGACACAATCCCAACTGGCAAAAGCTGAGGTTAGTAATGGTTTACTCAACCGAAGACTATATCTCTATGGATATTAACCTTTCTCCTTTTAATATTGGCCTACCTATTCGTCTGAATGATTTTACTCAACCACAAGTAGAAGATTTAGCTAGGCGATATGGTTTAGACTCGTTTAAAGCTAAAGATTTTGCCAAACTGATGTCATTAGTGGGAGGACATCCAGCACTAATTCAGATTAGTTTGTACTATCTTAAGTCTCAAGAAATGAATCTGCAAGAAATAATAGAGGAAGCGATCGCCAATGGTGGCATCTACCGCGAGCATTTATGGCGACAGTTGATTAAACTGCAAGAAAATCCTAGACTGGCAAAGACTTATGCTGAAATTCTGGCAGCAAAGCAAGGTATTTCTCTTAATCCTATTGACACTTACAAGCTTGAAGGTTTGGGATTAATTCGCTTTGAGGGCGATCGCGTCTTACCCCGTTACGGACTCTACCAGTCGTATTTTGCAAAACAGCTATCGACAATTGTTGGATAGAGCAACTATTAGCTCATCAATTAATGCGTTTGAAGCCCAAAAAACTACCCCAATTAGGCAAGGGCTAGGGGCTATAAGTTTTATCCAGTCTGCTTTGTAACCTTTTCAGGAGTAATAGCTTGAGATAGCTTTGTTAATTTAACAGAGTTAGACGATTTTCGAGCCTAGAAACGCTAATCAAGTGAGAATTATTTTTTATTAAAATATAAAATTTTTATTAAATATCTCTTAACTTTCTTAACTTTCTTAAGTGTCCTCTTTTTGCTGTACCCGTAGTGTCCCCAGTGGCGGCGGGGTTTTTTGTTCCTGGTGAGGTGCGGCTACCCCACTGCAAAAACTTCCCAAAATTACATCACTAGTCCATAAACAACTTAAGCCTAAGAGTCGCTTTACAGTATTAAAAGCATCTTCAATTCGCCATCTTCGACTATTAAGGACTATTGTTATGCCCCGTTCTGCACCCTATCAACCTTTATTGTTGCGAATTCTTCACGGCTTAAGTGGAATTTTAGTTATAGCGGCAATTATTACCGGATTTCTAGTTTACAACACATACGATCGCCGATTTGGTAAAATACCATTTCCTCAAATCGCGGATATTCAGGGGATTCACGGCACTTTTGCTTTATTTTTCTTACTTCTTTTACCAGCTTTTGCTCTCTATAGCTTTCATGCTGGACAAAAGCGCTTGCTTCAATCTGATTCTTTGCGGCAACTAACCCAGGTTGGCAGGCCGATTTGGTGGGTTAGCTTGCAACGTCTGGCAAATACTCTCATGCTCATCGCCGCTGTTTTGGCTGTTAATTCTGGCAGGATGATGAAGGAAGAGTGGCTCCCCACAATGCAGCTACATCATATTTGGTACTCTCTCCACCTTTGCGCCTGGGTTGTCATGGTTTGCTGTGTGGCAATTCATGTTTTGATGTCTACCAAGGTGGGTGGTGCGCCGTTGTTACTCTCCATTTTTTCATGGAAGTTTCGCCCAGAAGATAGTCCTGTTAAATGGTCTAGTCGTTTTCGTAGTTGGTTGAGTAATTCCGCTAACTTCGGTGCGCTAAAAAATAATTTTATGCAAAACAATTTTTCCCTCAGAATTATTGAGGTGATTGTGTTGTGTGGAATCTTGACAGCATTTATCTTACCTGTATTTTTTCCCGGTAGTGAGTCATAGTTAATTCGCTGTTGCTAGTTTGCCGTTGTTGGTATTGCAAACTTATTAAGATAAAACTACGTATCCGTAATATCTCCTACTGAATTTTCTCCTAAGTTTATGTTGCATTTTCATAAAAACCTGTTACATTACTTTACAGGCAGTGATAACTGTTACAACACAAAAAAGCTCGGAGTATTATTTATGGTAGACGTTAAGAAGACTACGCCTTCGGTTTCAGAAGATCCTAATGCTTTGCGCTGGGGCTTCACTCCTCAGAGCGAAAACTGGAACGGTCGTTTTGCAATGATTGGTTTTATATCTGCTGTTGCGCTTGAAGTGTTTTCTGGTCAAGGGATTTTACACTTCTGGGGCATTTTATAGATTTAAACGTTTTTACCTTCATTAGATAATTAAGCTAGGCAGCGATTCATAAAATCGTCTGCCTTTGCTTTACCAGAGAATTCTCTTACCGTGATGAGCGAAATATTACACGCCCTGGGGATTCTTCCTGATTAATTCGTGCATATACTCGAAGACAAGTTAAGACTTCGCCAGGAATACCACCACAGTCTAGTTGTAGGTCATCCTTAGATAAAGCACATATATCTGCGTAAAGTCCCGATAATTGGCGAATTCGCACTTCGTTACCTGCATTAATGGCTTGATCGGTGACTTTCTTCAGAATACGTCGTGATTCGTGTTGCAACTTTCCCCACCAAGAATAGCGTTCAGCTGGTGGTACGAATATTAGGGAATGTATCGCTTCGTCCATGTCAATCCAGGCACGCAGATTTAATAGAGAGTCGGTATTTTCCTCCGCTTTAAGGGTGCGTTGGAAGCGATCGCTCAAAGCTTCAATATATTGATGTCGCTGTTCTGGTTTGGAGTGTAAAGAAATGACATCAAAGCTAAAAACGCTTTTTAAAGCATGATGTAAATCTGGATCGATTTCAATAAATTTTATATATAAATGTAGGAATCCCGCTAATAAATCAGATATATTACCTTGGGGAATTTGAGAATTTAAAAGTGCTTGTTGAGATAAGCTCAATCCCTGAGTTTGAACAGTGCCACTCAGTCCGGGGTAGATAATTTCATCGCGGATAAAGGGAAGTTGATAGAGATTAGAATTATCTGCGATCGCACCAACTTGTTCAGCCAGATCCAAAGTGCGCTGTTGCCAAGATGCCGCTAAATCTTCTGGTACTCGCAGCAGTTTGCCTTGAATTTCATTCCACAAATCAGAATCTGTTTGGCTTTGGAGTTGAGAATTACCCAGATAATAACTAAGTTCTGAGTCAGAATTAAAAGCTTCTTGGAGGTGACAGAGTTTTAACTCATTTGGCGCATCTTCCCAACCAGTATTTTGCTGTGGCGGTGCAGGTTGCAACAGGTAATGAAGTTCTTGCAGCACCTCATCGCATACCTTAGCTCCTGGATCTAGTGGTAATTCTACGCGAGCCTGATTTAGAGTAGTCTTTAGCCCATACAAACCAAACCGCAGTAATTGAGCTAACTCTGAATTTTCTATCTCTAATAATTGACGCAAGTGCTGCATGAATCTCACCTCCAAATATTACTTGTATGTGATTCGTAGCGAATTAAACTTGGCAAGCCTCTGCGTACCTTTGCGTTTACTCCGCGTCCCTACCCTACAGGAAGGCGAAGCGCCTATGCGTTTAAAAATCTTAATTTTTTCAACGCAGAGGTTTAATGCAAGAGTTAATGTATACCGCAAAATGGATCGCGTTCTTTATCAACTTCATTAGGCTGCAATTCTAATTCAGCACGATAAACACATCCTTCTTCCTTCAAACATTCTTGATTTTGTGATGTCCAGTAAGGCACTTCACCAGCGTGCATCCGCAGAATGCCTTGATCGTCTAGAGTTACACGATATTGACAAGGGTAATCTGTTGTCACATCTGGTTTGCTGAGTGCGCCAATTCTTATCCATTTTTTACTGTTGGTTTCCGCATCTGTTTGGTAAATATAGAAAGTGTGTTGGCCAGTTTGCGGGAAGGGAGGTAAGGGATTACTAATTAACCCCATTCCTGGTTGCGTCGCGCCATCGCGTAGATAGTGAAATTTTTGAAACAAATTACTACCATCATTTCCTACTTCAAATACAAGATGATAAGCATCTGGTTGATCTACAGTTGCAGACTCAAGAACATTGATGGCAATATCACCATCATTTAAATCTTTGTTGAAGCCTTCCACAGCAATATTCCAGTCCAATTTACCATCAGCAAATAGTGATGATTTTTCGGAAACCACTGATTCTAAATCAATACCAGGAATATCAATTAAATAATGGGGATTTCCTTGACACAGCAACACACTAAATTCAAGAGTTTGGTCAATCTCAAACTGAACTTTTATTTTTTTCAGAAACTCAGCTTCTTGCATTCCCAGTTTATTCATGAGGTTTTTGCCGTCGAAGCTACCCCATAGTCGTAAATCTCCATCCTCGTAGTCTTGACGGTAAATAATATTAGTTAATTGGATGCCTTGCCATGTAGTACGTACCTTGGCAACACTTTCCCAAGGTGCTAGTTGATAGAGTTCTTGTCCAGCCTTGAATATGGTGAGTAAATCGTTGCTTTGGGTTTTGCGTTTGAAGTTGCAGGGCAAATAATAAAACAGATTTTTAACATCGATTTCTAACTGGTTGGCTCCCTTACGCAACAAGGTTTTAGACTCTTCTGGATCGAATCTCAATCTTCGTAACTTTTCGGCATAACAAGCACCTGCTGAGGTTGCTAACTTAGTAAATTCCAGCACAAAAGTAATCCGTTCTGGATTCCAGACAAAATATGGAGACTTACTAAATTCTTGGTAGATTTGGCGCTGTACTATGTCTAAATTACAAGTTTTACCAGACAAAATTAACCAATCAACTTTTGGGGAATTCCAAGAATCTTTGGCGAGATCATCGGGACGCAAACGACTTTCCATTAATCCTTTGGCAATGCCGATCGCTTCTTTAATTCCCGAAGCGGCGGCTCGTTCAAATTGCTGGTTGTCTAGGGTGACACTGATACTATTGGGATCTTTGACTTGGAATTTTACGGCGCTTTGGGTGAGCAGTTCGGAAATTTGTTGCTCAGAAAGTGTGAAGGTTAATAGAGAGTTTTCGGCTAGTGGTTTTTGCCCAAGTTTAAGTTTAGCTGCTTCTGCATGATCCCAGAGAATATAAAAAGATTGTAGGCGTTGAGGTGCTTGTTGCCACCGGGTAGGCAACACTTTCTCGGCAGTATCTAAGGCATCTTTGTAAGCAATATCACCTTCTGGATTCTCTCTATCTATACATTTTAAAAGACTGCCAGTTTTGAATTTACCTTGTTCTAAGAAGCGCTCGTTTAACTCGGAGTTAATTAAATCTTCTAACTTTTCATTTTCTAGATTACCTGTTGTTACTGCTGTCAATAGAAAGTCTGCGATCGCAACTTTTAATAATCTAAAAATTCGCAGCGTAAGTAACTCACCACCTAACTGTAAATGACCAGATGAACCTAATAGTTTAGGAGTGAGTTTATAGTAACGTCCTCCTAAACCTCGGTCTTCATAATCAGCAAAAGTAGGAGTTTTATCTTCTAAAGTCAGTTCAATTAAAGCTAAGTCTGTAGTTCCGCCGCCAATATCCAAAACAAGAACATTTTGTGACCATTTGTTTCCTACTTGGCGACAACGGGTTTTAAATGATTCAATACCAATGTTGAGATTACCACCAAATTCTCGCCATAAAAAGAATATTGCCACAGAAACGGCTTCATCATAAGCAGTTTGCACATCATCGATGCCCAACTGCTCAACCAGTTCTCTAACTTCCTTGCGAACAACTGGTGGTGCGACTGTTGGGTAAGTGACAACTGCTGTTAAAAATTCTCCCTCAGAAAACCTGCGTCGTGCGCGTTGGCGATAATCTTCAGTTAACTCGATTAAATGCGCCCAAGCAGATTGAATTAGTTGGTTGGCGGTAATTGTTTCTTCTTCACCATCCAAAATAACTGAAAACGATCGCTCCTGACCAAAATAGCGTTTGGGTGAATGGTGAAATCTGCTGATAATTTCTTTTAAAGAACTGCTTGTACCTTGAGCGATCGCTTTTTTTCGGTTATCTCTAGCTTCCCTTCCCATCCGCAATTTTAAGTCGCCTAAGTGCGAAATTTCCGACTCGCTAGGAATTTCCGTATCGCGGCGATCGATATCCAGCACAACTGGAATCAGATTTTGCGACTCTAGGGTAGGGACGCGGAACACCTCATGATAGATTTGGTAAAGTTTTTTGCTGACAGCACGCCGAAATCTCTCGCTGTTTCCTAAAGAAAGCTCAATTTGGCGAATTGCTTCCAAAAATCGCTCTTTATTGTCACTTTCAAAGACTTCACTCAATCGGCTGGGTTCTATCTCCAGGTTTTTGCTAATTTCTACAATAAACTTTTCCCAATCATCAGTGCTGACATCTGGTAAAGCTACTGAGGCGGGAGAACTTAGCCATTCTGATAAGCGATCGCGCAGTCGCATTTCTTGTTCTTTGGGTAAAATTTCTGCGATCGGTACTTCTATTGGATCGAAGAGTGTAACTGTCGAATTCGATGTACCAAAATCTAAAGCAAACCACCCAGGAAATCTTTTTTGTTGTTTTTCGCTTGGTTCTTGCTCGCTATATTTGTTGAGTTGAAAAGGGTTCATTATAGTATCACTTTACTGTTGTTTGTTTTATAGCTGGCTAAAAACTGTAATGTTGTATCATAAAATTACAAATTTAGAGAATCTTTGGTTTTGTACCACTGATTCTCTTTAGCACTGGCTTTTTTATTTGGCACGATATCTACGCCTACGCTTTTATATGGAAGGATGTAGGCGTAGCCCAAACTAGGCATTGCTATGAAAATTGCAGCAGTTACTGAGTTGATGTTGAAGATTCTTGCTCATTTGCAAGTCTTACTTGTTCGACTTGTTCGATAGTTAAATCAAGTAACTGGGCAACCTCTTCTATTGAAATACCATAAGCTAAGAACCGAGGTATAAGCTCAAGTTTTGCTTGTTCTCGTCCTTCTTCTAGTGCTTGTTTTAGTCCTTCTTCTTTAGCTTCTCGATAAAGCCTAGTTTCTTGTAACTTAATTTCAAACATCACCTCTACCTCTTCACTATTTAAGTTTGCAAATTTATAACCAGTAATTGTTGTGATTACTCAGCTGCAAACCTTACTTGTTCGATGGTTAAATTAAGTAATTGGGCAACCTCTTCTATCGACATACCACGAGCTAAGAACTGAGGTACAAGTTCAAGTTTTGCTAGTTCTCGTCCTTGTTGTAGTCCTAGTTCTAATCCTTGTTCTCGCCCTTGTTGTATTCCTAGTTCTAATCCTTGTTCCATCCCCTCTTGTTTAGCTTCTTGATAAACTCTAGTTTCTTCTAACTTAACTCCTAACATTGCCTCTACCTCTTCACGACTTAACTTGGCAAATTTATAAACTGCAATCGTTGTGATTACATCTATTATCTCCTCCTTCGCTAAGACAGTTATCTGTTCTTGTTGCACCCGCTCAATTAAACGTTTCGCTTCTTGCACCATTTGAGTCTCTGAGGCAATAGTCAACTGCATCAAACTGATACCTATTCTTTGCTCATCAGGACTACCTAACTCATCTAAATAAATCCGTTGTACTTGGGAACTGTTCAGTAGTGATCTATGGATAGTAGTGTTTTCCGGTTCCAAGCTGCGAGACTGTAAAATAATTACTCCGTACCAGTCATCGTAAAGCGATGGGTTACGATACATATACAGCATGGATTCGGAGAAAAACCGATGGTACAGTAACTCATCCTTTTGGAATTGTACCTCAGCAAAAAATATCATTTGAGATGTTGCATCAGTTGGAGGTAAAAATACCCCATCAATCCGAAATGTTGGTTCTTTAACTTCAACTGATTCAAAACGATAGCTAGCAGCTTCGGCTGGTGGTTGTTCTACTAACTCGAAAAACAATCCTGGAACACGCTTGAAAATTGCATAAAAAATCGCATCTCGTCTCACAAATACATCCTCATAACTGTAGCGATCGCAATCAGTGATTTTCTCAGTTAGCTTATCTCAAATCATCTAAGTAAGAAACAGCAGCAAGTTCTGAAATAATCTGCAACCAAGTAGGAATTGCGATCTCAGATGGCAATTCTCCAGCCGCCAGATATCTCAGCAAAGTTTCTTTTTTTGAAAGGTTTTGTAAACTAGGAATAATTTGATCCAAAATGCCTTCTAGTTCGGAATTTATTTGCTGATTAACTTCGCTAACATACTGCACAAGATGGAGGCTGGCACTAGCAGTAATTTCATCTCGCAGTCGCAGTACTAAAAGTTGGTGATTACTCGATCTCGGTAAACCTTGGCTTTTCTCTGGCGCCCAATCAAAAATTTGACCAACGTTGTGTTTATCGTCCTGACGTGCTAAAGGAAAAATAATTTCAGGTGCAACAGTTTTGTCTTTACTACTAATTTCCGCGATGATTGCTTCTTTCCATTCGTTAGGATCGCATCCTAGCAATAGTTTGTAAAAGAGATCGGCATCTTCAAAACCGAATTTTTCTTCGATTTCTTGTTCCATTTCTGGGTGGAAAAATGCCTGCAATTGTTCGCGTTCTGGGGCTACATGATTTGATAATTGGTTCAACAAATCCATTACTGCTTGATGAATGCGATCGCGGGCAAAATCTTCTACTTCTTTAACGGTTTTCTCAAATACTGGATAAAAATCATCGCTTTTAGTTGGAAGAGAAGTATTTACGCGGTTTCCCCGATCAAATAATTTCCCGGCTGCACCTTTAGATTCTGCCAGAGCGATCGCTCCATTATTGGCTTTGTTGAAGAGTAAAGTCCACTGGTTCCAATTGAGGATTCTAAAGGTGAGTTCGTCTTTAACTACATCACTAACGACAACACCGCGCCGATCTTTGAGTGGTTCTTTGCCTATATCTTTTTGAAAATTTCTGTAGATTTTATCTAAGCTTTCGACCACAAAGCGCAACTCAAGAAAAGCGGGGCTATCCCCTGTGGGAATCCCTTGCTCGTGAATTTCATCTATGATGTCTTTCAAGTGATCTTGTTGCTGACTTACCACATCAGCCGATCTCCGAGTATCTTCATACAGCTGCTTCAAACCATGAGTAGCTACGTGGGTTTGAATCAATTCCCGCAGCTTACTAAGTCCCCCATCTTGACCAAAGTAACCTAACTGTTTGCCTAAAGAACTGCGGGGATCAGATTCTAGCAGCCGTTCACTTAATTGCTGCCATTTTTCTTGTAGGCGTTTAGACCGATCTAAATAATCAGGATAGTCTAAGTTAGCTAAAAACTCTGTTGAGCCAGCTTTCACTTTACTAGAACGTTTTGCTAATTCAGCTAGTCCCAACAGTGGCGACAGTAAAACGATACGGTCTTTTTGGGTTGTAAACGCTTCTGCACCGTCAATGGTAGTTTGCAAAACTTTGAGCTTTTGGAAAACGGTTTCCTGTTGTAAATGGCTATCTTCAATCAGTTGATCAAGTTCTCTTTCGCCGCCTTCGCTATCTAGAGGTAGTTGATCGAAACGACCTACAGCTACGAGAATTAAATCTTTTAGGTCTTGTCCCGGTCGCTGTTGCTGCATCATGGTAAAGATTTTGTTGGCGCGATCGCTCCCAGGAGATTTACCATTTAGCAATACCAAAATTGTCTGTACTTCTGCCAATTCTCGCAATGACAAAAAGGTATCCCTAGCCCCAGAATTAGAAGCCCCCAACCCCGGAAAGTCGATGAGAATAAATTTTGCTGCACCTGCAAAATCCCAAATTTCCCGTGAGATTTTCACATCGATATCTACACGGCGGATAAGTGGGAAACTGTTTTGCAATAACTTTGTTGGTAGCCTCTGGGGTGGACTTGGTAATCGGATGTGCGCTGGAGGTAAATCCTCAAATTTCAGAGTTTGGATTGCCATTGGCTGCTCGACTAGCTGTAGCCCTTCACGGGCAGTGATACCATCAATCTGGTAGTGCCCGCCACACATAACTTCCCCATAAGCTTGATAAGCCCGCAGGAACAATACCAACTCCCGGAGTAAATAACGTAGCTCTAAATTGTTACTACTATTCCATGCTTCTTCACACCAGCCAATAATATCTGTGCCAGAGTTGAGTTTCGATACTGGTATCGGAGGAAGCCCTGCTGCTGTTGTCCGTTTATTGGCTTCCCCTAACATGAAGCGTAGACACTCATGTACACCTTCATGAGAAAGATACTCTACCGTAAAATTGCTTAATTGTGTAGTGGCAAAGTCATCTTGCGGTATGATGTGTATGGCGGTAACATTACCCGTAGTGGGGTTTTCGCTGACTGGCAAAGCATCTGCATATCCAATTAGACTGCCTAAAAGTAAAGTTTTCCCACTACTGAATTCCCCCATCACGCCAATTTTCACAGGCGAAGTTGCCAGGTCTACAGTTTTCTGGGCGGCTGACCGCAGACGAAGAAGACAGTCATCTAGACTAGCTGGAACCCAATCTTCTTGTTTTGAAGGGTGCTGGGGCACAGAATCTATCTTTCGGAGGATGAATTCGCCGTACTCCTTAAAACGGCCCAGTTTATCTGGTTCCATAAAGTAGTTTCCGCCTAACATTAATTTCTGTGAGCTTTATAACATATAAAATGCGATTACCAGCCATTGTTACAACGTGTTGATATCACATTTAGCATTTCTCTCATTTAATTTGTAATTTTGGTATGATGCGTTTTGAACAATCAAAGTTCGTAGTAAAGACTTTAGTCTTTATTTTTTAAGTACTAAAGTCCTTACTACAAACTCTTAAAATTATCTTGACAAAATACTAGTCGCCAGCATTCTAATTCATCCTGAATTCTTCTTGATGAAAAATCAATATTTATTTGATATGAAATTAGAGATTATTGTGAAGTTATTATAAAGATGCAAGTGGTTAACAAAGAATTATATGGTTTCCGTGAAGCTACAGCAGTTTTCGATCAAACCCACCACAAAATAAATCCTAAAACAAAGCCCAGTATTGCTTTCAGTACTTTTATCTGTGGCACGTTTGATTGCAATTTGCTGTAAATCGGGTTTGTGAGCAATGCAATTACATAGCTAAGATTAATTAGCGGTTTTCGTTTGCATACAACCTCTTTACTGAAAGGGAGAGGCTTTGAATCTTACTTCCCAACACAACAAGGTTTGGGGCTGTTCTTGTTAGGTCTCTATTTCACTCAACCCAGAAGCGGTAATTTATCGATAATTTGAATAAGAAATAAATAGGACTTACGCAAAAACTCTCTCAAACTCTTATTACTTTATGTCCTTTGTGTCCTTCTCTAACGAGACGCTGCGCGATTGCGGTTCGTTTTTTTATAATTTTGCGTAAGTCCTGATAAAGTTAAAAAACTTCTTCGACACATAAATAGCTTAAATTTTATCAGGAAATGCTGGAGTTTATCTTAATGATAACTTCAGCATTTTTACAATTTATTTACAGAAAAAGAGGAATTATTGCAAATATAAAAATAAATAAAGTATTAAGATAAATACTATATCACAATGAAGATGATATCCATTTATTAACAAATTCTATTTTCCGACTATTACCTTAATTATTTAGGCAGAGCAGGCAGGCAAAAGTGTTTTCTAAAAAGGTGCAGAGCTACATCAACCAAATCATAGTTAAAGAGGAAGAAATACAACAGGGTGGAAAAGGATTTTTCCAGTCGGCAAATACTACTTCTGTGATGATTTGGATGTCTGGATGCAATGCACTTTACTGTTATTTCAATTCCCATTGGCTGGAATTTACTGGAACATATGTAACAAAAGGCGCGTCTGCATCTGCGCGAGAAGACGAGATAGGCAATATCTGGACTTGTAGCGTCCATCCAGAAGATAGACAGCGATGTCAAGATATATACCAGAAAGCATTTGCTGGGCATGATTCCTTCCAGAGGCAATATCGCCTGCGTCGGGCTGATGGCGAATATCACTGGATTTTAGATACAGCAGCGCCACGATTTGCCGCAGATGGTAGTTTTGTTGGTTACATCGGTTATTGTCTGGATCTAACAAAAGTGCCGATAGCGGTAAGCCAACCTGTGCTAACAGAAAGCTACTCTACATCGCCAAATTCCTCTCACCACCTACGTAAAATTACAGGAAGGCAAAAAGTACTAAAGCAACTGCAAGCTGAAACTGGAAAACGCCAAGCAGCTGAAGCGCAGTTACGCCAAAAAACATCAGAATTTGCAGCGATTTTAAAAGTGCTTCCTGATTTGTACTTTCGTATTGATGCTGAGGGAACGATTCTGGATTACAAGCAAGGATTGATAGAGAGTCTTTCTATTCTACCAGGAGATTGTCAGGGCAAGAGTTTGCGAGAATGTCTACCGGCTGCTTTAGGCGATCGCTTCTACCAAGCAATAACTCAAGTACTTGAAACTCAATATGAAGTCAGTTTTGAATATACCTTATCGCTACCAGAAGAAAACAATAATTTTGCAGCTAGGTTATTACCATTACCAGAACAGCAAATCATAGTTCTTGTCCGTGACGCCAGTGAAGACATCCAAGCAGCCTTAGTAGAAAGCGATGCCAAGTTCCGCAGCATTGTGGAAAACGCCAATAACATTATTTTTGCGCTGACGCTTGAAGGAATATTTTCTTACGTTTCTCCTAACTGGACTGAAATTTTTGGGCATGAGGTTACAGAGGTTGAAGGGCAATCTTTTATTCCCTTTATACATCCTGAAGATGTGCATATTTGTGCCAATTATTTTCAAAGAATTTTGACAACAGGCGAGAAACAAAAAGCAATTGAATATCGAGTCAAACACAAAAATGGTACTTGGCGATGGCATACAAGCAACTCATCTGCTATTAGAGACACTAATGGCAATGTTTTGTACTTCGTTGGTATTTGCTATGACACGACTGATCGCAAAGAAGCAGAAGTAGCTTTAGCAGAACGAGCGCGTTTAGCAAATTTTCGTGCTGATGTAGACGCGGCCCTTACCCAGACTGACAGCTTACAGAACATGATGCGCCGTTGCACTGACGCTTTAGTTGAACATCTTGATGCAGCTTTTGCTCGCATCTGGATACTGAACGAACAAGACAATGTACTTGAGTTGCAAGTCAGTTCTGGGATGTACACTCATATCAATGGTTCCCATAAACGTGTGCCAGTTGGTCAATTCAAAATTGGTTTGATTGCTGAAGAAGGCAAACCCCACTTAACTAACTCTGTGCAGACAGATGCCCTCGTCGGTAACAAAGAGTGGGCAAAAGAACAAGGTATGGTCGCCTTCGCTGGCTATCCCTTGATTGTCGAAGATGAAACTGTAGGGGTGATAGCCATGTTTGCCCGCCAAACTATTACAGAATCAACTTTCACAGCACTGGAATTTGCTGCTCAAGAAATTGCCATTGGCATCAAACGCAAGCTAGGAGAAATTGCACTCAGAGAAAGCGCCCAGCGAGAAGCATTACTCAATCGTCTTTCTAATCAGATTCGAGCTTCTTTGGATCTCAATTACATTGTGGAAACCGCAGTGCAGGAGATTCACAAATTATTTCAGATCGATCGCTGCGCCTTCTTTTGGTATCGGCAAGACGTTGATATACCCTACTGGGAAAAAGTATATGAGACGAAAAGTTCCTTTTTCCCCTGTTTTCTTAACCAACAAGAAGCAACTAATGCAGAAATCGAACTAATTGCAGCTAAAACCTTGAACGCAGAAATCATTCGCATTGATGATGCTGGGACTGTGGAAGATTCTGTAGCACAGCAGTTTTTGCAGGGTTTTGGTTTTACTGCTTTTATGTCGCTGCCCGTACACACACAATCGGGCGAAATTGGCACATTTAGTTGTGCTTATTCTAGTGGCATTCGGTCTTGGCTGAACAACGAAGTAGAATTACTGCAAGCAGTTACAGTTCAAATAGCGATCGCTATTGACCAAGCTAAACTTTACACCCAAAGTCGCATTGCTGCTCAAACCGCCCAAGATAAAGCCCAGCAACTAGAAGCGGCGCTGCGAGAACTTCAACTCACTCAAGCGCAACTGATTCAAACTGAAAAAATGTCTAGTTTAGGACAATTGGTTGCAGGTATTGCCCACGAAATCAATAATCCTGTCAATTTTATTTATGGCAATATTACCCACGCCCGTGAATATACCAAGGATTTGCTGCACCTAGTAGAACTTTATCAACAAAATAACTACCCACTAACACCAGAGATTGATCAACATATCGACGACATTGATTTAGACTTTCTCAAACAAGATTTACCCAAAATCCTAGATTCTATGAACATGGGAGCCGAACGCATTCGGCAGATTGTCCTATCTTTACGCAATTTTTCTCGCCTTGATGAAGACGGTGCAAAGGCAGTAGATATTCATGAAGGTATCGATAGCAGCTTACTGCTGTTACAAAATCGCCTCAAAGCCAAACCCGGACATCCTGAAATTCAAATAATTCGAGACTACGGCAACCTACCACCAGTAATGTGTCACGCTGGACAGATGAATCAGGTGTTTATGAATCTGTTGACAAATGCGATCGATTTTTTAGAAGAGTCATATTCTGCGGGAAGGCGAGGCGCCTATGTCATTAGTCACTTGTCATTAGTAAACAACACTGAACAAAGGACAAATGACCAAGGACAAATGACTTCTCCCCAGATTCGCATTCGCACCCTCATCCAAAAAGACCTTGTAATCATTAGCATTGCCGACAATGGCCCAGGCATGACTGAGGAAGTACACAAACGACTATTTGACCCATTCTTTACGACAAAACCTGTGGGTAAAGGCACGGGCATGGGGTTATCAATTAGCTACCAAATTGTTGTTCAAAAACACGGTGGGCAAATCCAGTGTATTTCAGCGCCAGGAGAAGGTGCCGAGTTTGTTGTCATGATTCCACTAAAGCAATAACCCTCAATGTAGATATTAGACATCTGTTGAAGAAGAATTCAGAAGTCAGAATTCAGGAGTCAGAATCAAGACGCGACGCTCGAATACTCGCTAACGCGGACTCGCTAACGCAACTCTTAGAGACGCTAAAAGCGAACGCTATCAGTCGGGGATTCAGACCGGCGCAGGAATTGAAGACCACCAAATTTTCAATTTGGTGAGGGTCTTAAACCCGATTATTCAGACGCGACGCTCGAATACTCGCTAACGCTACGCTATCGAGTACTCGCTCTAAGCGAAGCATCCCGAAGGGTATACGCTGTGCTATCCGCCAGTCGTACAGAATTCATTCTGTTAGCGGTAGCGGGGCGTTTAGCCCATTCTGACTCCTGACTCCTGAATTCTGTTCGGTAAAAATGAATGGAGAGACGTAGCAGTTCTACGTCTCTGCAACGATTCTGGATAACGCATATTTAACTGGAGACATAATTTTAACTTTAGCTTAATCAAAAATTAATCTATTGGTTGTTAACTAAGATTAATTTGCTTTTTGCTGCAACATTTTAACCCCCTCAATAACCTAAAATTTACAGCAATTGGGGGGATTATCTCTTTTAGTATAGGAAATTAGATTGAAAAAACGTTGTAATGATAGTACTATCTTGGCGTAGGCGTAGTCCAACCCAGGCGATGTCTACGACAGCTTGCACCTACGCACTTTAAAAAAATCCCTGAGTACAAATAAATATAGAAGGCTGGGATGATACAACCCCAAAGTCAAAATAGTATCACCTACACACGCGTTATCCACCTAAGTCATGTCATTGACGTAGATATTCCCCAATGGTCTGGAGATCCTACAGTCGAATTTGAAACTGTGGCTGAATTAAATAATGATGGCTATTACCTGCGGCGTTTCTCCTTGGGGGAACATAGCGCTACCCATATCAACGCCCCTAACAGTTTTCATAGTTCTGCCGTGGGAATTGACCAATACCCAGCCCAGTCCTTGGTTGTACCTGCGGTAGTCATAAATATCTGCCAAGCCACGGCGGTTAATCCTGATTATGCCCTGACTATTGCTGATGTTTTGGCTTGGGAAGAAGAATACGGTGAAATTTCTCCTGGTTGCGTAGTTATACTGAATACTGGTTGGCAAAAAAAGTGGTTGGATAAAAGTGCATTCCTCAATCACGATTCTCAAGGAATTGCCCACTTTCCAGGCTTTGGCAGCGATGCGGCTCAATTTTTACTGGATGAACGGCAAATCGCTGGGGTAGGAATTGATACTCATGGTGTAGACCCTGGACAGGATAACAGTTTTGCGATTAACCGCCTAGTTTTAGAACAACCGCGCATTGTGTTGGAAAATTTGACAAATTTGGATCAACTACCATCTAAAGGTACTACTCTTGCGATCGCACCTTTAAGATTACGTGGTGGTTCTGGTTCTCCTGTGGGGGTATTGGCATTAGTGCCTTAATTTTTATATCGATATTTGCTTCTTACCCCAATTTTGTAAACTTGAGGATAACCTAGAAAGCAAGCAAACTTAATACACAAGTTTCAGTGGATAATCAGCCGGAGATTTTCAAGATGACAACTCCGCTATCTTGCCGCAATTACATCAATGGGCAATGGTTGAGTGCTATAGGTGAAGCAACTCTCGAACGCCGCAACCCTGCTGACAAAACCGAAGTGGTTGCCACATTTCCCCGTTCGCAAGTTAATGATGTAGATACAGCAGTAGCCGCCGCCCGTAAAGCCTACCACAGTTGGCGCAAAGTCCCAGCCCCAGCCAGGGCAGAATACATCTTTCGCGTCGGGGAAATATTACTCCAGCATAAAGAAGAACTTGCCCAATTAATCAGTCGAGAAATGGGTAAACCCTTGACGGAAGCTAGGGGAGATGTCCAAGAAGGTATTGACTGCGCCTTTTACAGTGCTGGCGAAGGGCGGCGATTATTTGGGCAAACGACACCCTCGGAAATGTCCAACAAATTCGCCATGACTGTGCGGATGCCCATCGGAGTCTGTGCTTTAATTACTCCCTGGAATTTTCCTGTGGCAATTCCTTGCTGGAAAGCTATGCCAGCCTTGGTGTGTGGTAATACAGTTATTCTCAAACCTGCTGAAGATACTTCCGCCTGTGCCACTAAATTGATTGAAATTTTTCAACAAGCAGGTTTACCACCAGGAGTAATTAACTTGGTGCATGGTGTGGGAGAGGAGGCGGGAAAAGCTTTAGTTGAGCATCCCAATGTAGATTTAGTATCCTTTACTGGTTCTTCAGAAACGGGTGCTTTTGTCGGCGCTACTTGTGGACGCACTCACAAGCGTGTCTGTTTGGAAATGGGTGGTAAAAATGCTCAAGTGGTAATGGAAGATGCCGATTTAGAACTTGCTCTCGATGGTGCTGTGTGGGGAGCATTTGGGACAACTGGGCAACGGTGTACGGCTACCAGTCGGCTGATTTTGCATCGTGATATCAAAGAAAAGTTTACTGCGATGCTTTATGAGCGTACCAGTAAGTTACGCTTGGGTGCTGGCACTGACTCTGACACAGATATTGGCCCGATTGTCAATGAAAAGCAACTCCAACAGGTAAGCAAGTATTTGGATATCGCTCGTGAGGAAGGAGCAAAGGTTTTAATTGGTGGAGAAATTGCTAGTGAAGGCTCACTGAAAAACGGTTATTTCTTTCAACCAACTATTTTGGATGATGTAACTCCCGATATGCGCGTTGCCCGTGAAGAGATATTTGGGCCAGTGGTGGCATTAATTGAGGTTAGCTCCTTTGAGGATGCGATCGCAATTCTCAACGATAGCAATTATGGTCTTTCTTCTTCAGTTTACACCCGCGATATCAACCGGGCTTTTACTGCCATGCGCGACATCGAAGCAGGTATCACCTATATTAACGGCCCCACTATTGGTGCAGAGGTACACTTGCCCTTTGGTGGTGTGAAACAAACCGGTAACGGACACCGCGAAGCTGGAACTACTGCAATGGACGTTTTCACAGAGTGGAAAAGTGTCTATGTTGACTTCTCTGGAAGTTTGCAACGCGCTCAGATAGATAACCGCAGTTAATTATGGCGTTGCTGAATTAACGGATGATTCTTGTGGGGCGGGCCAAAAACGCGAAGCATCTCTAAAGATGCTTCGCGTTTATGTGCTAAAAAAGAGTAGTCAAAACGGTGTGCAGCTTCCCGAAATGTGTTGAGCAATGCCCAGGTTACTAGCTGAGGTTTTGAAACGGAGAATATCGCGTTTATGACGAGGGCTTTAATCGCCTCACGCGATTCCACCGTTTACACGGATATTTTGCCCAGTGATCCACCTGGCTTCATCGCTAGCAAGAAATGCTACGACATCGGCGATTTCTTGCACATCTCCCAGTTTGCCAAACGCAGCCATTTGCGCTAAACGGTCTATCTGTTCTTGTGTTTTGCCTTCTCGGAATAGTTCTGTATCGGTAGGGCCAGGAGAAATAACATTGAATTTAGCGATCGCAGTCATTAGCCATTGATCATTACCCTGCTCCCTAAGTTTCTGGAACGATCGCAACGCCATCTCTAAGATTGAGCAAACCTGAAATAATAACTTTATCTTCTGGCTGTAAACCTTCGATAACTTGGTAATTATTACCTTTAATTTCGCCTAGCTTCACGCGCCTTTGTCGAGCGACTTGTTGGGATACACCTTGAGGAGATGTTTCTGTTTCAACTACATAAACAAAAGTGTCTCCACCTACACGAGTCATTGCTGTTGTCGGGATTAAAACTCCAGGGCGCTGATTCCAGAAGACTCTAGCCCTTACCAATTGATCTGCACGCAACTGTCCGTTAGGATTGTCAAAAAGTGCTTTGATTAATATGGTTTGCGTTTCATTACTGGCATTAGGTGCAATGAAAAATACTCTGCTTCTACCCAGTTTTTGACCTTGTGTGTTCATAACCTCCACTGGCATTCCCTTACGCAATTGCGGCCCTTGCTGTAGTGGCACAGAGATGTTTACTTCTAAAGGTCGATTTTGAGTGATATTAACTAATTGTGTGGAAGTATTAACTAAATCACCGACTTTCACCCCAATGTTGCTAACTGTGCCACTAAAGGGAGCAGTAATTTTGTCAGATTGGGGCTGTTGTGTTTGAGTATTTACATTAGCCTGCTGCAAGGATTTTTCAGCCTGCAAGATGGTGGTTCGTTGTGTTTGAATTCTGGAATCTATTGCATTAAGACTAGTCTTAGCAGTGGCGAGCCTATCAGCAATCTGATTGCTCGTCTGTCGAGACACGGCTCCTTGTTCAGCTAGAGTGACAAACTTTTCGTAGTTCTGCTGGTACAATTGCACATTTGCAACGTAAGATACTCGTTCTGCTTCCAGAGATTTGAGTGTAGCGCGGGCATTTGCCAGTTGCATTAAAAATGCTTGAGGTACAGCATTGGTTCCACTGACCCCTGCTTGTGGTGTAGGATCTACTTGAAGAATTGCCCCTCCTTGTGCAACTGGATCTCCAGATTTGACAAGTATCTGGGTAACTTGGCCTTGAATCCTTGGCTGGAGCGTGACTGAGCGCTGGGATTTTAGGCTAGCAATAAAATCTGAACTTTCCTCAATTATGCCGCTTTGGACTGTCGATATTTTAACCCTTACCCCTTGAGGTTGAGCGTTAACAGTTGAAGGTGCTGAATTTTGTGGAGTGAGCAAACGCCAAACTAGAGTTGCTCCGCCCCCTAACAATAGAACTGCTGGTAAAACTAACCAAAGCCACCGCCGTTTTCCAGAAGGTGGCTCAAATGAGGTTTGTGGAGTTTCTTCTCCAAAATCAGTTTGAGGCTCAGGGGATGTCATGGCTTTTGAGGAACTGAAGGAATAAATTGACTAGAATTCAATCAATATTTCATCTGTTGATCTTGAAATTACTGATTTAGCATGACGTTTTGTGGCAAATTCTGTGTTACCTCATTCAAATATACAGTTTTGATGATTCTGTCTAAATCTACCGAAAGGTGAATCCGCTTCTTAAAACCTATGGAAATAAATATGCCGTTGTAGAACAGTGGGATGAATTGAGGCTAGTAGGGGAAGTGGGAGGAGTGGCATACTGCAAACTTATATCAATTCCTTTCTATCTGAATCCTTACTTAAATATCAATTAAAGAACATTTCATTTTACTCAAACTTTACACAAATCAATTGATGCACGAGTAGTATAAGTATGTACTCAATTTTCTGCACTCCAGGTTTCATGACTAAATTACTGATGCGGTTATTACTTATGTTAGAGTGCAGAAACAGTAAATAATAATTCCAACTCAAGTAGAAGATTTCTTCTAAATAAGACAAACATGGCTTGATATTTTCCCAAGCTGTCTATCCTGCTTGCCTAAGCTTTGCTCTTGCTTATTAGTAAGGCAGTAAGTAAGCATGAAAAATTTGCAATGTTAGCATCCTAAAATAAAAATTGAGAAATTGTATGAAAAAATACACAAAATTTGCAACACGTTTTTTGGCACTAGCTACTCCAGCGATCGCTAGTTCGATATTTGCAACCTTACCGAGCCAAGCTGCTACCTTTGCCTATTCTGAGTCAAGATTCAACATCAACAACTTTAGTAGCAGCCCTTCAGATGTTGAGGTTCTGACTGATACTTTGACTGAAGCAATTAGCACAGGTGGTCAAGTAACTGCTGATGCTAACGCTGAGGCTAACTTTAATATCGATGCAAACAACTCTGCCTCCAATTTGTCCTTCAGCCAAGCTCAAGGTCGGGGTGATGGCTATGCAGGGTCGGCGAAAAGCTTGGCTGGGATTATCGGTTATGATTTTACAGTAGACAAAGACAAAGAGTTTTCTTTTGATTTCAGTGGCTTCTTTAAGCTTGAAACATCCATTTTTGAAACATCCATTAATGATCAATTCACTGAAAGTGCAAATGCTTATGGATTGTTTTCATATGAGTTATACGACAGCGCTAGTAATGAGCTTTTGGACTCTTTCAATATTTATGGAAATTTATCAACTCTAGGTGACAATGATACTTTTGCATTTGAAGCGAGTAAGAACATAACTTTTGATTTAAGTCAGACTACTACTGATAATTTTTTTGGCGGAACACAGGAATATGCTTCGGCTAACTTTAAGGGTAAATATTCCCGTACTTTCGATAAGTTAACTCATTTAACCTTAGTAGAATCTAAAAAGAATCAGGTGAGCGTCTATACTGTCCCAGAACCCTCAACAGTTCTAGGTTCGCTGTTGAGTTGCACTATGCTTGGCGCTACCTTGATACGCAAGCGTAAAAGAGCTTCTTCAGCTGCGTTGTTTGTTAATAAGGATTTAAGGGCTGTTTAGTACATTTGCAGTAGGGGAAGTTCAGCTTAAGTTTTAGCGATCGTTGAAAATAATTTTTTTGTTTTCACGCACCATATATATATCCTGCTTAGACCCCTTGAGAATCTCTTCGCTTTCAGGCGAGGGGATTCTTAAAACGAGCTAACTTAATTGATTGCGAAATTTGCGGCGTTGCATAAATTCTTCTTAACGCTTCTAACTGGGCGTTCCTAATACCGGGGTTGAAACCGGTTGATTGCACTTGGGTAGCCCTTAACTGCTCAGAAGCCGCATTTACTGCTGCTTCTCGTGCCTGTAAAGTTGCGATCGCAGTGTCGAAGGTAGTTTGTGTTTGGTCAAATTGCTGTTGGGTAACTGCTCCATCATTCAAAAATTTAGCATAGCGATCGCAATTTATTTTAGCTAGCTTGACTTCTGCTGCTTTGCTGGTTCTACTGGAGCAGGAAGACTTTCTGTGTATTTAGAGACAGTCTGAGCCATCACAGCTAACTACTTTTCAAACAAGCTCTAAGGCAAACACATCTAAATCAAATTTTAAAGCCTTGACTGAAATGAATATACACTTGCATCGCACTATTAGCGACATTACAAGCACGACGTTAAAAAATGAAGGGCTAGAGTCAAACTTTAACTCCAGCCCTAAATATGCAGCTTTAGGTAATGCCTAAAGCATTAAGTTGTCTAAAAAATCAAAAAGGATGAAGTATCACCTTGGCTTATTGTTCCAAACTATACGGTGAAATTTTCTAGTACACCACTAAGGTTACTGGCACTGTTTGTAATCACACGCGTTGATCCACCATTAGAAAAACCTACGCCGAGTGATTATACAAGTTTTAGGAAGCTACAACTGTTGTAAAGGTACTAGCAAAAGCATCACCATCAGAAACAGCGCCAGCAATAGCGGCACCAAAACCGCCATTAGTGCTGCCACTAACACTAGCTACACCATTCTTGAAGCTTGCTTTGAATTCGTTACTCGTAGCAACACCAAAACTAACTCTGAAAGCAGTTGCAAGTTTTCCCCCTTGTATTTGACCAAGATCGGAAACTTCATTTTCACAAAAACTGAGATCGGAAATTCTTAATCGTTCCATAAATAAAGCTCTCCTTGGCAAACAGATGTATTGCTGAAAGTTTTTTAGGACTTTCAGCAAATTTCCTATCTAAAATGCACTACAGTGCATTATTAGAAATAAGAACTAAGGCATATTTAGTCTGCACCAGACTCAGAGACAGACCTAGCACTAGCTGACTTGAAGAAGCGGCCGGAGAAAGTAGAGGTAAAAGTATCAGTGAATACGCCAGCGAAGTTTCTACCACGAGAATTTGCACCAGCTCCAGCGATTGCAACTACTGTTCCACCAAGGACGGTTTCATTTTCAAGAACGGTTTCCACAAGAGAAAGATCGTTGATAATCATGTGTTTACTTTCCTAAGAAAAGGTTAAATTTTT
This sequence comes from Nostoc cf. commune SO-36, assembly GCF_023734775.1. Taxonomy (NCBI): domain Bacteria; kingdom Bacillati; phylum Cyanobacteriota; class Cyanophyceae; order Nostocales; family Nostocaceae; genus Nostoc; species Nostoc commune. The sequence goes on from NZ_AP025732.1 coordinate 1,616,648, forward strand.
TGTTTTTGTGTCAGCCACTACAACTTGTTTTTTAGTGGCATACAAACCATATCACTATTAGAAATTAATAAATAGTGACTTTACAAAAACTTTATTTTTGTAAACAAAAAAATCAAAAAACCTTATATTAACAAGCTATTTGAGGTATTAAATAAACTATAGATTTCATCAAAAACTAAGTTAAGTATTGACAAATTACACTAAAAATGTGACTTTACAAAAAGTTTTTGTTGCTCATAATAATCAAATAACCTTATATTAGCAAGTCATTTTTTTATATTTAATATTTTTTTGTTTACAACAATCAAAAAACCTCATATTAACAAGCTATTTTTTGTATTCAATAAACTATTGGTTTCATCAGAAACTAAGTTAAGTATTGAGAAATTAGACTAAAAATGTAATTTTGCAAAAAGTTTTTTTGTTCACAATAATAAAGAACCTCATATTAGCAAGCTATTTTATATATTCAATAAAATATAGATTTTATCAGTAATTATGTGTTGACAAATTAGACCAGAAGTGTAGAAGTTGCAGCAGAAAAAAATACGTGATGCTTACGCCGGGTTACGCCTACGGTAGTCCACAGGCAGGATGGTTTCATAGGAAAAAAGAAAAATATATAAGTCTTGATTTGCCGTTTTGTGGCATGGCTTTTTACCCCGTTTCCATTCCTCTCCCACTTACGGTGGTGTACACATAAGTAGTCCAAGTAAAGTAATAACATAGGGGGTTCTGGGGAGTGAAAGGCGCTGGAAAATCCAATCAGAATAAACCCTCAAGTAGTTGGGGAAAAAGTATTTGGAGACCCGCATACTGGATCTTGAGGAAAATATCAATCAGTCAGCATTCGACAAATAAGTAAAATTCACCGTGCAGTAGTGAAAATTCAACTTCCAGATAAATTGAATGGGCAAGACTATACCCCTAGTATGATGCTTTTATGCTGTTGAAGTAGTGGAAATCAATCCACATGTGGAAAAGTCCACAAAAAACCTAACCCCCTTCCCGATGCGGGAAGGGGGAAATTCAAAGTCTCTCTCCTTTTAAGAGAGAGAAATAGAAGTGAGATTTTCCAGATGCCGCTGAATTGTCAGACGGGTACATCTCATGTAAGCGAGAAACGCTATAATACTTTATTCGCCCATCCCTTCTCCCCATTCTTTAATTACAGAAAATAGTGATGAGTAATCATCATCAGCAAAAGACATTTTCACGGCTGTTTGCAAGATTTGCCGCACACCTTTAATACTGCTGAGATCCAAACTTCGAGATTTCGCTTCCGAGATAAACAATTCTGTATCTTTAAGTAAGTGTTTTGTAGGGAAATTTGGATCAGCATAATTGCCATCTAACATCCGTTGTAGCTTTTTGTCAAAAGTAGGTGCGTAGAGTGGACTGTCGCGCAATATTTGCATAAATACATCCACATCGACACCTTGACGCTGAACAAAAGCCAGACTCAAAGCAAAGCTAGTTGTTAGAGAAGCTATTAGTTGATTGAGTGCCAATTTAAGCGCCGCCGCAGATCCCACTGGGCCGATAAGTAAAGGTTCTGTCCCAAAATTTTGGAGTAACTTTAAGTGGCGTTGATATTGTTCTGGTTCGGCCCCTACCATAACATTCAACTCGCCAGCTTTTGCTTCCGGGATACTCCCTAATACAGGTGCTTCTAAATACTCACCACCACCTGCAACAACTGCATCTCTAATTTCTTGGCTTTCTGTGGGAGTAATTGTGCCCATTTGGATGATTGTGCGCCCTTCCAAAGTTTGCCAAGCAGTATCTGAAAGTAAGACATTATAAATGGCCGGGGCATTAGTCAGCATAAGAATTATGCACTCAGCAGCACGAATAGCGTGGCGGGGATGTGTAGCAATTTCAGCCCCAGCTGCTTGTAGTGGTGCTAATTTTTCTGGGGTACGATTATAGGCAACTAGCTGTATATCTGCGGCTAATAACCTTTGAGCCATTGGTAGTCCCATCAGTCCGGTTCCCAGAAATGCCACCTTCATTTTTCACGTTCCTTTGGTACAGCGTAAGCGTAGCCTTTTGTAGACAGCGCGTTTCCATCGTTCGATTTTAATATCAGTTATCAGTGAACAGTTATCTCTAAATACTGATAACTGTTTACTGACTAGTACAGGTTGGCGGAAATAAACCTACCATTTCATTACAGCCAGAAAGCCCAAAATTAAATCATGCATGACTTTTGACCCTTTAACTGGCGGTACTAGTGACTAAAGTCTCTGGTGATTAGCCACCAGCCGCAAAAGTCGCCATAATTATCACTGAAAGTAAAATCCCTGGAGTAAGTAAGGTTACTAGCATTAACAGGTCATGAGTGGACATAATTATTACTTTGGTATTGTGTTTAACTTTACAGTAATCACTGTTATGCTAGTCTAAATAAGACTGATAGTGCATTCTTAAATAGAGTTTTAACTTTTCAAATTTACCTTTACTCTGGCAGAGTCAATCCTTTTAGTGGTTGAGAAGTTTCTGTCTTGTCCAGACCTTTGCTCTGAATTAAAACTCCAAAGCCGCCGAGTCCTGTGGGATCTATAAGTTGGTGTAGTGCGTCCCGGCGCTGTAATAACTGCGAGAGGGGTTGCTTTTGATAAGAAAGGGCTGCAATACGATCGCCTAATCCCAACGCCATCAAAAATAATCCCTGCTGGATAAAACCAACATTCTTTAAATTGTACCGTTCGCCCCAGCGTTCCAAAGCTGTAAAGTCAACATGGGCAGTGATATCTTGTCGCCCGACATTAATATAAGGGTTGTCATGGAAACGATGATGATAATAGCACTGTAGCGTTCCTTGCGATCGCCTGGGATTATAGTAACGACTGGCGGGGTGTCCATAATCAATTGTTAACACATAGCCGCGCTGCAAGCGGTCGGCTACTATACTCAACCAGTCACCAGCAGCTAAATTAATTTCACTACGGTAGCCATCTGGATAAGCACTTTGGGTAAAGTTCATTTCCACTAAGTCTAAATATTCAGCCAGTTGGGGCGTTGAAGGTTCTCCTGTGACTTCTACAAATGATGGGCATGGGGCATGGGGCATGGGGCATGGGGCATTGGTTTCTTTTTGATTCTTATCTGTGGTTACATAAATTTCTCGGAGTTCGCCCGTTTCTAGGATGAATTGATGCACGGGGAAGGCATCTACTAACTCGTTAGAGAAAAAGCAGCCTGCGATCGCATTTGGTGGTATCTCCTCTAAATTACACCAACGCACCGCGAAATCTTGCAAGCGTTGCTGCTGTTCTTGTCTTAAAGCTGGGGACTTTTCAACAATGATGTACTCTAGCGCCGCAAAAAAATCTGGGTAGTGTTGTTGATGATATTTAAGGATATGCAATGCAAGCAATCCTTGACCTGCTCCCATTTCTACCAAAGAAAAGGGTACAGGTTTTCCTAAAATCTCCCACATTTGGAAAAATTGTTCTGCTAGTAACTCGCCAAAGTCAGGACAGAGGTTAGGAGAGGTAAAAAAATCACTATCTTTAAAGCCTATTTTGACTGCATCGCTCGAATAGTAGCCGTACTCAGGGTGGTATAATGCCAAATCCATGAATTGGGCAAAAGTAATTCGTTGTTGAGGAGAGGTGGTAATGTAATTTGCGATCGCTGCACACAGCAAAGCATTGGAATCCATAAAATTTCAGATTTTAGATTGGGGACTACAAAAAACGAATGCTTACCAACGACGGTTCGTCTCCAATCGCTAACGCAAAGGTAAGAACCGGACTTGTCCTTCCCATTCTCCTTCTAAGCTACATTCATCTAGCAACAAAATTTCCTCGATCGCTAAACCAACTGAAACACGACGACTGATCTCAAATAAACCAGGCATTGCCAAGCCTGCTTGTAATCGTTCATAAGCAAAAGTTGTCATCGTTGCGACATCATGAGTTAGCACCACACGCCTGTTTTGCGCTGCCCATTCTAATACAGTTGGATCGTCTGCTTCAGTCAATCCAACATCCTGAACACGGACAATATCAACATTACTGTTACGACGCAGAACACCACGGATAATCTGATTATTAAAGTTCTCATCAGCCAAGAAACGTAGCATCGTAATTTACCCTTGTGGGTTGCGTCTTGCTAAAAGGCGAATCGCGCACTCCAATAGGATTAAAACACTTTTCAGCTTCCTGTTGAACCTCCGCAGCAAGCCTTTGACGCTCTCGAAGGTAGGCATCAACCTCAGCTTGGTGTTCTAAGTAATAACCAATCACAAAATAAATATCCCAAAGATGAAGCGATGGGTACTGTTCTCTGATCTCTTCTGCTGTAGCTCCTTCAAGGAAAGCTGTAACAACTGTATCTAAAGTGATGCGGGTTTTGCTAACTCTAACAACGCCATTTGCATCAGTTACAAGGGGAATCGAGGTAACAGTAGGAATAAGTAGCATTTTAATATCTGGGCAGTGCTGTTTTCCTATGGTCAGTATAAGCCAAATCTAGAAGCAGCCATCTAGCTCAAGACATCTGCTAAAAGGCAATTTGTTACTTAGGCACTTACTAACGACACCAGCACACCATTAGGATCGCGGACACGAGCAATCATTTGTCCCCCAGGTTGAGATTTAGGCGCATCTAATGTTTTTGCACCAGCGCCGATCGCTCTCATGTATGCGCTGCCAACATCAGGAGTAATAAATGATATTTGGATTAATACCGGTGGTTGTGTTGCATCGTTAGGATGGCAGCCACCAGGAAATAATTTCTGTGCTTCGCTACTAGAAGAGAAAGCTAGTGTAGTACTGCCGGTTTCGATTTCCGCCCAGAGAGATTGCCCCTTATCCACGAGAGTACGGCGAACTAGACCAAAGGCTTTTTCGTAAAACTCAACTGTTTTAACTACATCGTCTACCCAAATAACCGTGTAAGCAAATTTCATAATTCTTTCTCCTTATCTAGAAAAAATTGAGGGTTTGAAACCCACGGAGGTGGGTAAAACCTTGTGTATACGCATTTATATATTAATTTATTACACCTTATTTAAATACATTCTTGTATCTATAGCAGCAATTCGATTCTAACGAAACATAATCGTAGTTGCGGTAAACTAACAATGCTGCTTCTTTTATTATTGACATAGATCGCCAATAGGTGGATGCCAACCTGCTGTTAACCAAAGTTGACGGGAATTTAGACAGTCAGCACAATTCGCAATTCGCAATTCGCAATTCGCAATTAATGCCCACGGATAAATCCGGGGGCTTGAACCCTGCATTGTTTAAAACTTATCTATCCATAAATGAATTTAGGGGCTTGTACCATCAAGGAAGAATTGGTCATATCATGAATCGCTTCTACAGCGTCTACTTTTGCGTAAGTTCTATTTTTGAATTTGCAAACATTGGGGTAAAGGTACGGTAAGCTGACAATGCTGCTTCTTTAACTGTTGCATTCACAATCGGAAATGTTGTGAGGATGTAGCTAAATTCATCTTCAGTTAAACCGTAAAGGTGTGCTATCATTCCATCGAGTTCGGCGCGTAGTTTAGCGCGTTCTGTTTCGTCGGTAACGCCTTGTTGATGGGAACCTAAACCGACTTCTTGCGCGAGTTCGTCAAATTCTGGTGTGGTGCAGATGAGTTTGGCGGCGCGTTGTACAATATCGTTAAAGTTGCGATCGTTTTTTGTTAAACGTGGGACGGGTAATTGGTAGATGTAGAACATATTACAATGAGATGTAACTTTTTGACGAATTGCAAAGTCACAGATAAAACTATTAAGTAAAGAACAAATAAATAGTAATTCATCATGCTTTAAACATAAGTCTGATAAAACTACCGTATTACCAGCAAAAACATTAGGTGGAAGAATTGTCGCAATCATTGTCCGTTGATTGGTACTTGACGCTATATCTCTATAGCCCAGACGGTAGTTTTGATAGTCAAACTTTTGACCATTATCTACTTCATTTCGTTTTAATAATGCTTTTCTACCTTCGCATTCATCTATCCAATACTTTGGTTGAGCAAAGGTATGAGTGAATTGATGAATCATTTTTCCTTCATACAAGGGGAATCGATCTTTAAGTTTTGATTTGAATAATTCTTTATCATCAGTCATGTGAAATTCACGTCTTAAAGAAAGATTCCACTTATCCTTAATTTGCTCACCCAGTAATGGAAACTTGGTCATTTTTTCAGATATATGGAAGTCTATTTCATTTTTAAACTCCACTACAGAAAGTGAATCAGGTGATAAACGACGTATAAGATCAAGACTTATTGATATACTGTCGTTACTTGGAAATCTTTGTAATTCCTGAACATCATGGCGCATAAAGGCAGCAGGAAAATTTTCAGTTTTACCACCTTTTTCAAAAGTAAGAACAACAAATTTAAAACTACGGTGAACACCATCAAAAACGCTTTTTCGATTTTCAAAGCAAAATAGCCCAGTGACTTTACTTTGACTAAACAACATTTCACGTAATTGTTTAGCTCCTAAGTCACTATAAAAACTACTAGGAATAACAATACCGCATTCAGCACCAGGACGTAATAAGTTAAAACATTGCTCTAGAAAGAGTTTGTATAAATTAATATCTGTTGTTTTCGACTTTTTACCATTAACAACAGAAATTTGGTTTTGATATTGCTTAGATGAACGATAATATAGATTTACGTGAGGAAACTTACTTTTATATCCCAACCATGAATTTGCAATTTCTTTATCTTGCAATAGGTTGTCCTTGGCTTCTTCAAAAGTATGTATATCCATTTTCTTCTTCGTCACCAAATCATTATATTGAACGAAGAACTCTTTAGCATCTGGTTTAAAAGTTTCCCACGGTGGATTAGTAATAATCGCATCAAAACCGCCGCGTTCTAAAACCTTATCAAAATGATAACCCCAGTGAAACGGCTTTAAAGCTGCAATATCCTCAACCTTCAAAACCCGCTTCTGTGACTTTCCAGTTAACTGAACTTCCTCATACTTGATACCCAAACGTTTACTAAACTCATCCAACAGCAAAAGATTTAACTTTTCTTGCGATGTTTTGTTGAGTTTGTCAATGTCAGTGCGTAACATCTGCAACCGAGATTTTTGTTCAGTTCCCTCTATTTCACCAGGAAGTTGTTCTTTTCCAGGAATAAAAGCGTGTTCTTTATACGATTTAACAGATTTATTCTTGTCTTCTAAAATTTTCTTATAATTATCTGCGGCTAAAGACTGTAATAGATTTCCTTGTAGTGAATTTCCTACCGCATCAAAAGCAGTATCATCTACTTTAATTAAACCAATCAGCGAATTACCCGCCATAATATTAAAATCAATATTAGGCAAAGGCTCTAACTCTTCCACATCATTAGCAGAAGAAACCAACGCTAAGAAAAGACGCAGTTTAGCAATTTCCGTTGCTTCCTCCATAATATCTATACCATAGAGGTTATCTGAAACAATCCGCTTTTTGATAAAATAAGGTATTGATGGATGGGAATTTTCTATATCTTCAAGCTTATTTTTGAGAGTGTCATCACCCATCAACTTAATTGTTCCAAACACCGCACTATAAACTTGGATTAGCGTTTTCATTGCCGCCACAAGAAAAGCACCAGAACCACAAGCTGGGTCAAGAATTGATAAATTAGGAAGAATATCATCCATTAATAGACGACAAACATTTGCATCCAGTTTAATCAGAAGTTCATTGATATCCTCAAATGACTTATACTGATCGGATAGCGCATCATTTACGCGGTCTACAATTAACTTGTGGATAGTTCTATCACAGAGATATTCTGTAATTTGCGGTCTAGTATAATAGGCTCCAAAAGCCTTTTGATTAATATATTTTTCAAAAATATATCCTAAAACATCAGGATTTATCTCGTCGTCTTTCCCTTCCGGCGTATCATCCAGATTCCAAGAATAACGCCCAAATAAATCTAGAACTTGCTCAAACGCCTCATCAACTATAGAAATTTGATATTTATCTTCAATATGATGCTTGAGAAATAATCCCCCATTCAGATATTTAACCTTTCCTACCAATTCTTGTACAGATAAATCGCGTTCAAACTCAGGTTTAGCAAAGCTTTCAAAAAACAAAGCCTTTAGAAATTCATCATAAAAATGATTTTCAGCTTTTTGTTTGCTTTGTTCTAGCTTATTTTGCAAATAATTTAAATCTTTATTATCAATAAAACCCTTACGCTGTAAAAAATAAACAAACATCAGACGGTTGAGAATTACCGATGTATACCAACGTCTATCTGTCTCATTATCAATTCCTTTAACAAACAGCAAAAACTTCTGGTGTTGTTCCTGAAATTCCTTGTAAAACTTCTTAGTTACTGGCTCAACATCAAAACCGCGTTGTAATTTATAAGCAATTTCGACAACAGTCGGTTCACCGTGTTCTAATTCAGTAATATCAATAACTAAAGAACCAAGTTTGCTTAAAAATAAATCTCCTGGTTGACCCTTCACATATAAATGGTCACGAGGAGAAGTTTTACTTCCTTCTCGTTTCACCCAATACCAAAGACTACGTGTGCGTTCTTCGGTAATAAAAATTAAGAGATTTTCAGCTAGAAGTTTAGTAACTTCTTGGTGAATAGCAACTCTAACTTTAGCTTCTGGTATGTTCCCGTCTGCTGCGGTGACTTCAAAAATTGCAACACCCGAAAGTTCAGCAATCTTTTGGTATTGATACGTCTTGTTATCAATTTTTAAACTTACAGGTTTTTGTCTGGAAGGTTTAGACCAACCTAATTCTTCTATAAATAAATCACTAAATTGAAAGTTGGAGAGTAAATCGCGTGTTCGTTGAAAATTAAGAGACATAATTTACCATGCTTTAAAAAGAAAAAAAGAGCATGGTAACTTTGCCAGTCAGAAAATAAATCTGTGGCTATAAAAATTAAGTCTGCGCTGGCGGACTTTAATAAACTCTTTTTATACGAGTTAAATTTTTACCATGCTTTTTATACTTTATAAATCCTTTATATCAAAGTAGGTTCAGGGATATTACCTGAGTTATATAAATGCCGACTTCGTTTTATATAAGCGTGATTTTTAATTGTCAAGTATATTTGCTGATTACTTTATCAAAATGGCTAATTGCTTTATAAAAAGGTCTGTTTACTTTCTCAAAATACTGAAATGCTTAATAAAAACAAGCTTTGATTTACTCAAAAGCAGCTTTTACTTATTCATTTTGGTGTTTTCCGCAAACAAAAGCAGCTTTTACTTATTCAAACTCCAGTTTGCTTACTCATTTTGGTGTTTTCCGCAAGCAAAAGAAACTTTTACTTACTCAAACTCCAGTTTGCTTACTCATTTTGGTGTTTTCCGCAAGCAAAAGAAACTTTTACTTACTCAAACTCCAGTTTGCTTACTCATTTTGGTATTTTCCGCAAGCAAAAGCAGCTTTTACTTATTCAAACCTCAGTTTGCTTTCTAGTTTAGGTGTTTTCCACAAATTGTAGGTTGGGTTGAGGAACGAAACCCAACATTATCAAAGCTTTGTTGGGTTTCGCAAAGCCTCAACCCAACCTACTAGCTAATTTAGGTGTTTTCTACAAGTTCCCAAAGACGCGATAAATCGCATCTATTGCTTTAACCGAACAGTAAAGATATTCGTAACCTTTATCGATTTATTGATTGGGTTGTGATTTTACTAAAGGGAGCATCCCAAATGTGTAAAAACATATTTTGTCATTGCGAGCGTAATGAAATGAAGCGTTCGCGGAGCGTCTCTAAGAGTTGCAATCGCAGCCGCTAGACTTTGCGATTGCTTCATTCCGCTTCGCTCCATTCGCAATGACTAGTTCTAATTGGTAAATTTGCAAAATTGGGATGCTCCTTACCAAAAGCCTTGGAAGCAGAATTTTGGTAAGAGTTTAAGCAATTAGAGCAGGAGCGGACTATGAGCTACATTACCACAGGCGAGCGCATCGGTTACGAGCGGGGAAAACAAGAACAAGGACAAAGCCTCGTGTTACGGCAACTACAAAAACGGGTGGGAGAGTTACCACAAGAGGTTCGGGGGCGCATTCAAAACTCTTTCTTTAGAGCAATTAGATAGCACTTAGCGAGGCTTTATTGGGTTTTACAGCCATTGAGGATTTACTTAATTGGTTGGAAGCAAATTAAACAGTTTAATTTTTAAAATCCAGTATGGTGCGTTAGCCAAATGGCTAATGCACCCTATCATTTAGATATTGATTACTATTTAACTTTTAACCAACTAAATATATCTGCTGGCGTAATTTGCCAATCTGTTAATACATCAAGAACAGTCAATTTATCATTATTATATTTTTACTTCTGGCAATTTATTAGGTTGAAATACCATTACCGATTTATCATTAGAGTCAATAAACCAACCTAATTTGTCCCATGATTAATACAGAAAATAATTTATCAATTACACGGTTAGGAAATTGGTCAGGTGAGAGAATTTTCAATTATCCAATCTGGATAAGTTTCAAATTTATTGGCAATTTCCCTATCTTCATCAACAATAAGCCGTGACCACTCAAATACAGCAATATCTGGAACTAAAGAACGTCCTCCAAATGTGCAGCGTAATTCAGTTAATGCTAAAGCCTTTTGCTCAGGTTCGCTTACCTGATTAATCTCGGTTGATAAACGAGTTTGGATTCTGCTATGTTTTCCCTGCGGCATTGGTTTTTGGTAGATTTTTGCATCAATATATTCACTAGCTGGTTTAGTTTCTGGTAATTGCAGAAACTCTGTTAAAGAAAGATTAGATGATAGTATAACCATAAAAATTACTCCTAAAATAATTTAATTATATCTTTAAAGCTTTGTAGGGTGTGTTGCGGATAATAAAAACGCGATAAATAAGACGCAATAAATCGCCGTCTCTACAAAGGACTGATTATTGTAGAGACGGCGATTCATCGCGTCTTCTGCCTTAATTACGAATTACGAATTACGAATTAGAAAATAATCCCAAAGAACAAATAATCTGAGGTTCTCGCTTCTCCAGTTCTTCTGTCACAATGCACAAACGGTCATCCATGCGTAACGCCACAACTAACTCAGCCAACTGCTGATTATTAATACCACTTCTCAATTGACGGTTGAGAGTATCAATGGCTGACTGTCGCAAAGGATAACGGTAAATCTCATCAATTGCTTTTAAAAGTTCTTCGCTAACAAATAATGTTCCCTTCATTTCGTGAACATAGCTTTTCAGGCGTTCATAACTGCGAAATCTTGCACCAGATGGCCGCCCTAATTGACCACCTGCATTTTTCTCTTCTTCAGCAATTAATTCAGCACCTTTGTTTACTAACTCGTGATGCTGTTTATCTCTCGGTATCGCTGGAGTAGATTCTTCACACGCCGCTACTCGCAGAACTGCTAATTGTGATTGAGTAACGCTATTTCCATCGCGGTCAACATAAATTAAAGAATCATTTCCCTCGGTGGTTTTCATATAAAGCAATACTCCCTCTGGTTGTACAGGTTGCGGAGTATGGGCGCGGGTAGAATAAACCACATTTTGCATTTCTTCAATGGTTTTTTTCAAACCCGGATTACCATCGGTGGCTTTTTTCCAAATTTGAAATGCTTCTGATGTCAAATCAACTTCTGTATCTTCTTCACCATCTAAAACTCCAGATTTCTCGTTGTAGAGGTCGAGAATTACTCGTGCATCATCATCTTCAAAAAAAGCTTCATCAGTTCCCACCACTTCAGCATTTTCTTGCAGTCGTTTGCGGAGTCGTCCCCGCAAATTAATAATCCGTTCTACTCCCTCGGCTGGTAAAAAAGAATAACAAAGAATTTTATCAGCATTTTGGCCAATGCGGTCTACTCTTCCCGCGCGTTGAATTAAACGAATAATTGCCCAAGGTAAATCCCAATTGACGATAATTGCACAGTCCTGCAAATTATGACCTTCACTTAAAACATCGGTGGCTATTAAAACCCGCAACTCATCTGATGATGAAATTTGCTCACGTTTTCCATTACTCACAGGGCTAAATCTTCCTGTCATTATTGTCGGGTCTTTAGATTGTCCCGTTACCCCTGCGACATTAGTTATAAGACTAGACTGCAAATTATCTTCAAGGTAGCGGACTGTATCGGCAAATTGTGTGAAAATGAGTACTTTATCTTGAGGGTGAGTTTTTGTTAGCAATTTGATTAAAGCAGCTAGTTTTTCATCTTTTTGAGGATTCCATCCGCCACACTGTTGCAGTATATTAATCAGTGCTTTAGCATCTTCTAGCAAATCACGTTTCAGTTTTTTAATATCAAAAAGTGTAGAACGCAACCACTTAAATCTTCGTTGATATCGAGTTCTATATTCTTGGTAAATTGATTCTGCTCTTTGACGAAAAACTTTTTCTGTTTTCGATGCCTTCTCATCTTCATTTGGAAAATCTCTCTCCTGCAAGAAGAGAGGCTTTGAATTCTCCCCATTCTCTAGTGTTAGGTCAGAATCATCATCTTCGGTTTCTGTATCAAACAAAGCTGCTGCTACAGAATCAGCATCTTCATCATTATTACTTGTATCTAATAACTCAGCTTCCTGAGTTCCAATGGGAATATCAAACCCCTGCTCTAAGGCATATAAATAAATAAAGTTTCGTAAAATGTGACGTTCAATTGATTGAATAAAAGCAACACCGCTACTTTCTAAACGTTTAAACAAATTAGTGCGAGAAAAACCCATTAACCTCCTACCGCCACGAAATAAGCTATTAATAAAGCGTTGCTCGGTGTCTGTAGGTGGCTCTTTGTGTTTAGCAATAACGTAATTTCCTAGCCCATAACGAGGTAAATTCAGTTGATTAATTACTTCTACAACTAATTCAGAGTAAAGACGCGCATAAAAGTCACTGCTAGAACTTTCTAGAGGAAACTTGAGACTACAAGGTAGACGCTGGGGGAAATAAGAACGTCTCCCATCAGAAAATTCTAAATATTTTCGCCCTGTTTCATCTGTGTGGGCATAATTATCTTTAATAAAAGAGCGAGTGCGTCGCACCATGTAACGCTTCATCAATTCTCGCCAGTCGTCAGGGTGTTCGCTTTTCTCAAAAGCAGCCAAAGAACGGACTGAACATTGATGCTTTCTAATAAACTCTAATTCTCCTATTGAACTGCCACCAAGTTCATTAATTAAAGCTTCTGGTCTTAATCCTAAATCTTGGTCTTCTGGCACAAATAGCCGCAGTTGGGCGGAAAGGTCAAGATAACTTTATTGTAAGAGTAGCTGATAATAAAATACATTTACTTTCGTTAGTTGCAATATATTCTGTAATTGCTCGATAACGTTTTACCTTCGCGGTTCCGTAAATTGTGACTTTCATCAATTAACACAACTCGGTAGCGCCGCAGTTTTGGTAACTTATTTTGTACTTGGCTAATTGGCATAACTTCGGCGAGTAACCGATAGTTATTTGCATATTCTTGCCACATTGACACTAAGTTTTTTGGGCAAATAATTAGTGTTTCTAAATAACAATCTTCTTGTAAAATCTTGGCAAGGGCAGTTCCAACTAAAGTTTTGCCCAAACCGACCACATCACCCACTAATACGCCACCACGCCTAGTTACATGACGGGCTGCTAGCTGTACGGCGGCTTTTTGGAAATCGAATAAGTTGTTAAATTCGTGGGGGATACGGAATTCTGAAAGTCCTGCGATCGCTTCATGGGATAAGTGGTAAGCTATCTTCAGGTAGATGTAGTAGGGTGAAACTAGCTCTTGCCTAGCCCAACTCTGGTCAATAATTTCTGCTAATTCTTGGGAAATATCTACACAACCGTAATCTTGCCAGCGATCGCTAAACCACTTTTGCAGTTTATTGCAAGCATCGTGGTCTAAAATATCAACATTCAACTCCCCTTGTTTCGCCAGTCCGGGAAGGGTTAAATTACTACTACCCAAGAATCCTACTGTGGGAGTGTTCGGGTCATGACGATGTACAAGATATAACTTGGCGTGGAGAGAATGGCGCAAAAACAGTTTAATAATTACCTTCTGAGTTTTTAGCTGATGACTTAACCGCCGTAACCCTGCTTCATCCTGATTAGTCGGCGCACCGATAGTCAACTGCTGGCGAAATTCCGCCGCCATGCGTTTTTTAAACCGCACAATGCTACTGTTATCAATTCGTCCATCACCACTAACAAGGCTAAATGCCGCATGAACTTCATCACTGGGTAAGCTTTGCATCCCAATTAGCAAACGACAACAAGCATTTTCACTACCAACATACTGTTCGACTAAATCATCAATTCTTCGCCAACCTCTGAGGTTGAAATAGCCAACACAAAAATCTGCCCGATAAGAAATTTTGAGGGTTTCTCGTAAAATCGGTAGCAGTTGCAATCTATGTTGTCAAAAATACGGGGCATTATTTAAAACTCGATAAATATTTCGTACATCTGTTATATAAGTAAAAAATTTTTATAGCTATTCATTAGCTTCAATTAAGGCTAATTCTGAATTTAAGGGTAAAATTACTGTAAATGTAGTGCCGACTCCAACTTCACTTGTGACACTTATTTTACCTCTATGAGCATCAACGCACTTTTTAACTATTACTAACCCCAATCCAGTACCCTGGATTGATTGGGCATTTGAGGCTCTGTAGAATGATTCAAAAAGTCTAGCTTGATCTGCTTCGGGAATACCAATACCTTGATCTTGAATATTAAAAATTGCTACTTTCTCAATTTGGTCGCATATTAAATTAAACTGAATATTACCACCTCGTGGAGAATATTTAACAGCGTTTGAGAGTAAATTTCCAAGCATATAACGTAAGAGTTCTTCATCCATCACAGCGAATGTATTCTCGTTATGACAGGCAAAAATAATCTCACACAAACTACTTTCAGGAATCGAAAAATCTTCGATTAACTCTAGACAGAATTGCTTTAAGTTAAGGTGAGCAGGGTTGTATATAAGCTTTTCCGCCTCTGCTCGTCCCATAAACAGCACTTCTTCCATGAGTTTTTCCATAGATTGTACAGCACCTTGAATTCGCTTCAAATAGATAGCTCTTTTTGCATCTGTTAAATTTGCTCCTTGCATTTCTATGAGTTCTACTGCTGTTTGAACAACAGTCAGAGGATTACGGAACTCATGAGATACGGTAGAGATAAATAGGGACTTGAGACGATTAACTTCTTGCTCCTTCTCCAATGCTTGCTCTAGCAATTTTGTTTGCTGTCGTTCGCTAAGATCCCAGAAAACAATTACTACACCATTTATTTGGTCAGGTCTTCGCTTCAATGGTGAAGCACTATCGCCAATTGGAATTCTTTTGCCGTTTTTTGTAATTAAAGATGTGAATTCTGCTAAATAAACAACCTGTTGCTCTCGCAGCACTTTTGTCACAGGATTTTCTAATGTAGCCTCTGTAACTTCATTGACAATATGAAAAATCTTCGTCGCTTCATGTCCTAAAGCATCTTTTTGTTGCCAGCCAGTCAGTGCCTCAGCAGCAGGATTCATGAATGTCACTGTTCCCTGCTCATTAGTAGCAATTACAGCATCACTCATTGAGTTTAAAAGGGTTGCTAACTGATCTCGGTTTTCCCGTAGTTCACTTTCTAGCTGGTGTTTTAAAATCGCAATTTCGATCGCTATTTTTAAATCTTTTGTAGTAAATGGTTTAACAACATATCCGAAAGGTTGGGTAATTTTTGCTCTTTCTAAAGTATGCTCATCACCATAAGCGGTTAAATAAATTACAGGTACATCTAACTGCTCACGAATCTTACTGGCAGTAGTAATACCATCCATTTCACCTTTAAGAATAATATCCATTAATATTAATTCTGGTTGAGTTTCCAATGCCTTAGCAATGGCAGCTTTTCCAGATGAAGCTGTACCCGTAACAATATATCCTAGTTGACTTAGTTGGCTAGCAATAGTTCTAGCCACAATCACTTCATCTTCAACGACTAAAATTCTAACTTGACCCATTTGATATTTACTAATGCAAAGTTAACTGTGTGAATTCGATTTTAAATATTGTTCCATGATTGCGTTCTAGAATAATATTGCCTTCTAGTTGTTCTGTAACCAAGTCATGTACTAAGGACAGACCCAAAGATTCGGTGTTTCTCCAATCCAAATTATCTGGTAAACCAATCCCATTGTCTTGGATAATCAGTTCGATCTTATTACCAATATTATGTAAAATAATAGTGATTGTACCTTCTTGTTGGTTGGGGAAAGCGTGTTTGAGAGCATTAGAGATTAATTCGTTAATAACTAATCCACACGCAATAGCTTGGTCAACATTCAAACTTAATGGACTTATATCAGTTTCTAAACTGATTTTTTCTGGCCATAGTTGATAAGAAATTAGCAAGCTTGCAGCCAGATTTTGAATATATTCGGCAACATTGATTTGTCCAATATCGGCGGAAGTATACAAATTTTTATGAATTAGAGATATTGACTCAATTCGGTTTTGGCTTTCTCGAAGGACTTTGATTGCTTCTGGATCTTTGAGTGTTTGAGACTGAAGTTGCAATAAACTGGAGACAATTTGTAAATTATTTTTGACTCGATGATGAACTTCTTTTAAGAGAACTTCTTTTTCAGCTAAGGCAGCTTTTAGTTTTACTTGAGCTTTTTGTCTTTGAACAAGTTCAGCTTGAGCTTGCTCTAAGATACTAGATTGTTGAATTGCGATCGCTAATTGGACTGTCAGATGATCGAGCAAATCTAACTGATTTTCTTCCCACTCACGAAAATCAGAGCATTGGTGAGCAATCAGTAAACCCCAAAGGTGAGAACCAGGGTTTTGAGAGTTTACTTCTAGTAAAATGGGCACTACTAAATTTGCTTTAACCTCAAACTGTTCTAACAAGCGAATATGACAATCAGTTAGCCCGGCTTCATAAATATTAGCGATCGCTCGTTTGCGTCCTTGATAATATTCCACTCCTGCGCCTGCTTGAAAATATGTATGATGAATCTGGACGTTCAAAGAAACTGTCCATCCACGTTCTACCGATTCAGCCACAATTGTGCCGCTCATCTCTGAGTCCAACTGATAAACTACTACTCGATTAACTCCAAGTAAATCTCGCACTTCTTCAACTGTTGCATTCAGAATTTCGTGGAGATTCAAAGATTGACGAATCCGTTGAGCAACGGTTCGCATCAATTGCTCTCGCTCGGCTTGAGCTTTTAGAGCTTGTTCACTTCGCTTACGTTCTGTGATATCTTGTCCAATACCGATAATTTGACTATTTGAAAGGTAAACATTAGTCCAAGATGTATCCAGTAAACCACCATCGCGCACCTGAGTTTTAAAGTCACCCCAAATGCGTTGTGCAGACTGCATAAAATTAATTACATACTGTCGATATTCAGAATCAGGGTATAACGCTTCCAAGACATCACGAGTTTGAAAATCTTGAAATTTCCAACCTAGAATATTTTCCCATTCTTGGTTCACCCACTGAAGTTTGCCATTGGCATCAATGAGGGCAATCATCAACGGGATACTCTCAAAAATTCTCTGCAAAAAGTCATTTTGCTCTTGGAGTTGTGTTTCCGCATTTTTTCGATCATTAATATCATAAAAAACTGTTAAAATTGCTGATTCATTGTTGAAACTTAAATATTGCAGTGAAGCGATCGCCCAAAAATAAGTTCCATCTGCTCTTTTTAATTGAAGTTCATAGTTATGAATAAATCCCTGGCTGTCGAGAATTTTTAATAATACTTCTAAATCTGCTAGGTTATGATACAAATCTAATAAGTTTTTGTGATTAACTAAATCCTCTTAGAGAAAACTGAAATGTTTGAAGCAACTCTGAGTTAGCGTATAAAATCAACCCATCAGACACACGCGAAATAATAAATGGAACAGGAATGGTTTCAGAAATAACTCGAAATCTGGCTTCACTTTCCTGAAGATTTATTTCTATTTGTTTGTGTTCTGTAATATCTCTTATATTAACCAACTGAGCATTATAACTGCCATATTCTATTGGATTTGTGAAAATTTCAACATCAATAATCTGTCCGTCTTTTCGCCGATGTTGCCATTGTCCAGCCAAGTGTACATTAGAGGAATTTTGCCCTAAATAGTCCATGAAGATAGGGACATCTTCTGAAGGGCGAATGTCAGTTATTTGCATTTGCAAGAACTCTTCTCGTGAGTAGCCGTAGTGGATAACAGCAGCTTCATTTACATCTAAAAATTGCAGATTATTTTGGTTATATACCCACATTGGGTTTGGATTTTTAGAGAAAAGTAGATTAAAACTTTTTTGGCTATCATCAATAATTTTTGCCCGATGTAACTCTAGATGCCTAATTACTTGTTTAGCCAACTGTTGTAATGCTACTTGCTCTTTAATACTTAAGTTTCGCGGTGTAAAATCAATTATAGAAAGACTGCCTAATGCAAAGCCGCTTGAAGTAATTAGGGGAACTCCAGCATAGAAACGGAAATATTGATTTGATGTTACAAAGGGATTTGTCGCAAATCGTTCATCTTGCAAAGTATCAGAGATAATTAATATTTGACTTTGCAAGATAGTATAAGTAGCAAAAAAACTGCATCGAGGAACTTCCGATATAGTTACTCCAATTTTTGACTTGAACCATTCTCTTTTTGCATCGACTAAGCTAATCAGAGCGATGGTGCTTCACAAAAATTAGCAGTTAGTTGAGCTAGTTCATCAAAAACTTCTTCTGGTAGCGTATCTAAAAATTTGATATTGATTAAGCACTTCTAGACGTTGGCTTTCATTTTCAGGAAATAGCATTAGTAGTTGTATGACAAAAACTTTGTTAAATACCAAATTTAAGCAAATTACATTTGAAAATAACTAACTTTAATATAAAATCTGCGAAATTAAATAAAATTGTCTTTTCATTCATACTTGTAATACGATATTAAATTATTTAATACTCATTAACTGTGAAATTGCACAAAAAGACTCGCTCAAGCAACTTGTCTTGCAAAAGCTGATTTTGTGCAGTTTTACCAAGAATTAGTTAAAGTCTATGCTGAAATGAACTAATCTTTTACTCTACGAGATTTTTCAGATATTTATTTTTTGTAGGAATAATTTACTCCATTTGAATAGGTACTTGGCGCTGTTTAAAGGGTGGGTTAAAAAAATAATATTCACCATCAGTATTATTAGCAAACTATGGGCACTTTTTGCAACCTCATCGATAATATAAATTTAGCAAGGGAGTTCACTTACCCATAAGTTATAAAACAAGCAAGAATATGGGGAAAAGAGGAGATCAACAAATCCTAACTGGAGTTTACAGGGGAAATATTACTACACTAATATTCCAATTTGTATTATTAGATAAAACCACATCTAACCCCAAAAAAAGATTGAGATTTTTTTGTCACGGTAAAATTTAAGTAATAGTGGTAGTATTGTACAATTGTTTAGGTAAAAAAATTGACAAAGTGAATTTGCTGGCAATATTTGAGGTTAAAAAACCGTAAAGAGTTTATATTCCTATGCAGAAGCAAGCTACGCGTAACGTCTCGTAGATAAGAAGTTAAAAAATATTTGTGGATTTTGTATGATGTGCAGTTGTCAGTGCTATATTTTATCTTGGGCGTCCCAATGTAGTAATATATAAAACAGCCTCATCAGTAGGGATACCCAAAACTTCATTTACTTGGTCATCAAAAAATCCACCGATTCCGCTAACGCCTACATTGAGATGCATTGCGGCTAAATTCAGGCGTTGTCCCAAATGGCCTGCATCCATGTGTAAATAACGGTAAACGCGATCGCCATATTGTGCGATCGCAGCTTTCAAATCGGCTGTATGAAACAACACTGCTGCTGCATCCCGCCCTAATTCTTGTCCCAAACAGAGAAAATGTAACTCTCGGCGAAAGTTTTTAAACCGAATTTGGCGTAATTCTTGAGCTTTAGGTGCGTAATAATAACAACCCGCCTCTAATCCTTTAACTCCGCAAACAGCAATGAATGTTTCTATTAAATTCAAATCAAAATAGTCTGGAGAAATATCTAAACTTTGGTCGATGTAATTTTGCGGTTGGTAAGTGAAATCGAGTAAACTTTTCAATTCATCGAAGCTTAAATCATCACCATTATAGGCGCGGGTAGAGCGCCGCTTGTACATAGTGATTTCTAGTTCTGACAGCTTTTGTCCCCACTCTATAGGTGCAGTAGTGGTAGGAATTTTTAAACAGAAAGGAAAATTGTATTTATCCTCCAAAGATTTTTCTTGTTTAATAACTGGTAGATTGAGATTGCCAGTTATACCCAATTGAATTTGGGTGTGTTGATGGAAATATGTCAGCAGTTCACCATCGGGGATTTGAGGATAATTGGTTTCGGTAGCCGAAGGTAAAGCAGTACATCCCAATGGCAAATTTTGATTGACATCTAACAAGTCTGCCAGAGGTAAGACAGCGATCGCACCTTCTTGTTGCGGATCGACATAAAGCAGGTCGTTAACTGATTCATCCACAAAACCGCCGATTAAGTGGGGGCGATAGTCAGTAATCGCACCAGCTAACTCGATATTACCCAACAGGTGTCCCGTATCCAGAAAAATTCGACGGTAAGCCCGATCTTCATAACGCCACGCAGAACGATAGAATACCGCAGTAACAATAATTGCCAATTGGGTATTTTCTAAAGAAGGATGCCAGAAACAAGCAGCTTGGAGGCTTTGCCAAACATCATTTTCCCAATAATGCATGAGAGAATGAGTTCGACACTGGTAGTTATACAGACCCGGCGGTAATAACGACGTACCACGGGAAACCACATAAACCTCAGCAGGGTACAAACCACCTGCACTGGGAGCAGCACGTAAATACACTGCACTACCCATAGAAGGCATTTTTGCCGTCAATTCCATAGCTGCGAAACAACAGCCGTGAAAGTCTTTGCCACCATTGAGCATCCGGGTTATTAGCATAAGCCTCTGGTTTTTCTTGGATATAGGGTTTGAGATCAAAAGTAGAGCCAATTTTGTATTCTTTAAAGGGCACTGGCTGTTTAGCCCAGTCTAACTGCTGACTTTTAGAGGCTAGAGTCTCAGGGTTGTATTTAGTCCGTTCGTGATAGTGCTGGGCAATCGATTGGTGTAATTCTGGCATAGTACTTTTAATATCCTTGGGGCATCCTTTTCTTGATCTTGGCATTCATTAGCCTCATTATTTCGTGTCAATTGGTACAATCCTCAGAGTCACAAAGTGGTAAACGGTAACAATTGGATTAGAGATTAGAGATTGGGCATGGTTATTCTCCTCTGCTCCCCCTGCCTCCCCTGCCCCCTGCCCCCCCTACTCCCCACCTTCCGCAGTACCATATAAACGCAAAACTATCTACATCTGGATGTGCAATGATGCCTGTACGTCAAACTTTATCAAAGTCTGATATCCAACTTTCTTATTTAGAGTGGAATCAAGGTCAAGAACCTTTACTGCTGTTACATGGCTTAGGCGACCATGCTCTGGTGTGGTCTAGTTTAGGAGATTACTTGGCGGCAGACTACCACATAGTTGCACCAGATATGCGCGGACATGGCCAAAGTAGTAAACCAGAGATAGATTATAGCTTTGAGAGTGCGATCGCAGACCTTGAAACACTCATGGATCATCTTGGATGGACTTTTGCTCACATTGTAAGTCACTCGTGGACAGGAAAATTAGCCGCCATCTGGGCAAGACAAAATCCAAAGCGTTTGCGGAGTATAATTCTGGTCGATCCGATTTTCATTTGGAAAATGCCCAGTCTTCTCAGAGTAACTTTTCCGGCATTGTATCGCTTCTTGCCTTTTCTTAAAAGCATGGGCCCCTTTACCAGCCATGAAGAAGCCGAACAACAAGCACGGCAATTAAAGCAATATGAAGGATGGAGTTCCTTGCAGCAGCAAGTTTTTCAAGCAGGGATAGAACAAAAACCCGATGGGAGTTGGGGCAGCAAATTTACCATAGCCGCCCGCGACGGGATTTTTGAGGCAGTCATGGAAGTACCCGGTTTTACAATTCCCATTGACACCCCTGCCCTATTCGTCCAGCCAAAACAAGGACTCAACCGCCAAAATTGGCAAATCCAACCCTACAAAACCTATCTTAAAAACTTACGCATCTGCCAAGTTCCCGGTAATCATTGGCCATTTTTGACACAACCAGAGGCATTTAACCCAACAGTGGCAGCTTTCTTGGCAGAACACAGATAGAAAATCTCATGATTATTGGACGGGATTATCATACAGCAACATGAAGAATTAATAGGAGCGATGTTTAGGGGGATTGGGTATGGGGCACTTGTACTGAGCTTTCCTGTTGGCGCAGCATCTCATAAAGAAGTATTGAGCATTAGTTATTCCCACTATTTCCCCCATCTCCCTCATCTCCCCACTCCCCACTCCCTCAGATTCCACACTCATGAGCCTTTGTATCAATCCCGTTTGCTCTAAACCAAATCACCCGAATAATCATCAAAACCGCTTTTGTCAAAGTTGTGGTTCCCATCTGGAATTGCTAGGGCGTTATCGGGTGACGTGCCTGTTGAGTGACAAAACAGGGTTTAGTAAAGTTTATGAGGCTTATGAACAAGATACCCCCAAAATTATCAAGATACTTAAACAGGATCTATCAGGCGATGCCAAAGCAGTAAAACTATTTCAGGCAAGAAGTAACCGTGTTGGAACAACTCAACCATCCCGGTATTCCCAAAGAAGATAGTTACTTCCACTATCAAACCCGAAATGGTTTAGTGTTGCATTGCATTGCAATGGAAAAAATTGCTGGCTACAACTTAGAACAGTGGCTAAAGCAGCAGAATTGCCCCATATCTCAAGAACAAGCCATAGACGTGGTTAAGACAGTTGATAGAAATTTTAGATGTAGTGCATGGTAAAAAGTATCTACTCGAGATATCAAGCCATCTAACATCATGATTAGATACCCCTTTGAGAAGGGTTGGGGAAATCTAGTACTATTTGATTTTGGCACTGCCAGTGAAATTACTCAAACCTATCAAGACCAACTCAGCAACGGCGACCAGATGACAGCACTTATGTCATCTGGTTTACAGCGCCCCAGAAACAAATGAATGGTCAAGCAGCACTCCAATCAGATTTCTTTGCTTTGGGACGCACCTTTGTATTTTTGCTGACAGGGCTACCATCCTTTGGAAATGTATGATGTCCAGCACAATTTGTTGCACTGGCAAAATCATGCCATTCATATTTCACCCTTACTGTTGAATTTAATTGATTGGCTAACAGCATCAGATATAGAAAAACGCCCTGCCAATACTCAAGATATTTTGCATTCCCTAGAAGAAATCGAAAATCAATTTACAGAAATCAATCTTAAAGATACTAATACACTCAAAAATTCTCAAATTGAATATTTATCTGCACCTATTAATAACAATCTATCGACGCAGACAGGAGAAATACTGCCTTCTGCCTCCTGCGACCAGAGAGAGGAAGGATTTAATACTCCCACTGAAAAAGAGTTCAGGGCTGCCAAATCATC
This sequence comes from Nostoc cf. commune SO-36, assembly GCF_023734775.1. Lineage (NCBI taxonomy): Bacteria > Bacillati > Cyanobacteriota > Cyanophyceae > Nostocales > Nostocaceae > Nostoc > Nostoc commune. The sequence goes on from NZ_AP025732.1 coordinate 1,640,165, forward strand.
CGAAGTCGAATCCCCGGATGATTTAGTCCTCTTATCTCCTTCAATACCTACACATAAGCAACCAGAAAAAGTGCCCCTATTAGCATTTTTTGCAGTTATGTTAATAGCTTTAGGATTACTTAGTATAGTTACTTTAGCAACGCAAAAATCTGATTTTTCAGAAATATCAAATTATAGACAATATCCCGAAAAAAAAGGTAACGTCGATTATTTTGATTATAAAGTAGGTAGAGATAGTCAGGGAAGGGTAGCTGAGTTTAATATAGCGGTTTTATCACCAGAATATAAATGGCTTTTAGGTAGTAATTTTCAAATTAAATATAATGATGAAATTATTAGTCTTGACCTTTTAAATTTGAACTTAGAGCAAGGAAGCATAGAGAAGATAATGGAAGCTCCTAGTGAGATTATTTCTGTAGGCATAGCTTCGTGTAAAGGTGATAGACCAGTTCAAGAACGTATGGCTTTAGAACGTTCTAAGCAAATACAAGTTTTAGTGAAAAAGTTATTTATTAATACACCAAGCGTTAAAGGTTATCGCCTATTAAATTTGGGTCAATTTCAGCGAAGTGAGTGTAAAGAAACTCAGGATATCACTATATATCAGAGAAGCATTATAATAATTGGGGTCAAAAGAGAATCATCAGGCGTGATTCTCGACGAGGCACTACGGGATAGATTAGAAAAGAAGCCTTTTGCTGATTTCAAATTAGAAGATTATTCTTTGGGGTCGGCACAGAAGTTTAAGACGATACCGAGCAATTGAAAATGGCGGAGAATGCGATTGCCCCCTTCCTTAATACGGCAGTGAATCGCCTAAACAATCCAACCTCTGCCAGCATTCAAAAATCCAATTTGTCCCAAACCATTATTACTACGTTATTTTCCCATTTCTCTAACTTCAAAAAAAAGGTGTCAACCCCCAGTTATTTATTACCGCAGTACAATTAAGATGAAATATACGCCTTTGGTTAGAATCAACGAGCAAATGCCCGAACTCAATTATCTAATTGCAATGGACGCTTGCACAATTACTGGAGGAATGTTTAGTGTTGATTCTCCTTTGGCTGTGTGCGGTGTGAATAAGTTAATGAAAGTGGATATTTACATTCCCCTCTGTCATTTCAGACCGAAAGCCGTCATTGATCGAATTATCAAATTTAGGAAAAATCATCGCACTCTGGAAGCATAGAGGAACGGCAACGAACCCAACAAACTCACGGATAATAACTAATGATTAGCTTAAAAGAAAATCTATCTGACCAAAATGTTAATAAACTACCAGATGGCAACCGCAGAAATGACTGGTTGCAAACCATAAAGGTGATTTTACAACCAATCGAGATGCTGGAGGAAACACAACAACGCTATGGTGATATATTTACCTCTAGGTTTGCTAGCTTTCCTACACAAATACTTATTAGTAATCCTCAAGCAATTCAAGCACTTTTCACGGCGGATTCTCAGTTGTTTGACTCCGGCTCAGGAAATCAAATAGTTCAACCCTTAGTAGGGGCTAATTCAGTTATTCTGCTAGATGGCGATCGCCATTTGCAACAGCGTAAACTATTAATGCCTACCTTTCATGGCGAAAGGATGCGAGCTTATGGTGAGTTAATCCGGGAAATTACACTTCAGGTCACTAGCCAGTGGAGTATTGGCAAACCGTTTATCGCCCGTGCGAGTATGCAGGATATTTCTCTACAGGTAATTTTACGGGCTGTTTTCGGATTAAAGTCAGGAGAACGTTACCAACAAATCAAGCAAGTCTTAACTGAAATGTTGGATACCTTTAATACACCTTTAAGTGTAATTTTTTTGTTTTTCAAGTCGTTGCAAAGAGATTTAGGTGCATGGAGTCCTTGGGGCAAGTTTATCAGACGCAGACAGCAGCTTGATGAACTGATTTATCAAGAAATCCGTGAACGCCGTCATCAAACCGAATACGGTGAAGATATTCTCAGCTTGTTAATGTCTGCGCGTGATGAACAAGGTCAACCCATGAGCGATGTCGAGTTACGCGACGAGCTTATGACCATGCTATTTGCTGGACATGAAACCACAGCTATTTCTTTAGCTTGGGCATTATATTGGATTCACTACGTTCCAGAAGTCCGCGAAAAACTACTACTGGAATTAAATTCTCTTGATATAGCTCATACAGATCCAGCAACAATTACGCAATTACCTTATTTAAATGCTGTCTGTTCAGAAACATTGCGAATTACTCCAGTGACTTTCTTCTCTTTTCCCCGCATTCTCAAAGCTCCCATGAAATTTATGGGTTACGATTTACCAAAAGGAATGATGATATCACCTTGCATTTATTTAACTCATCATCGTCCAGATATTTACCCGGAACCCCAGCGTTTTCAGCCAGAACGTTTTCTAGAACGTCAGTTTTCTCCTTATGAATTTTTACCGTTTGGTGGCGGTAATCGTCGCTGTTTAGGTATGGCATTTGCACTGTTTGAAATGAAGCTCGTGCTGGCAACTATCCTCTCACAATATTCGTTAGAATTACTCGATAAAGTGCCACTTAAACCAGTGCGGCGGGGTATAGTATTTGCCCCACCTGGAGGTGTCCGTTTGAAGGTAAAGCAGGATATAGCATCAAACAGAGTGGAAAGACCTACCGCTTAAGTAATCGGACAATAATATTTACAGTCATAACTTAAAGCAGGATGTCTTTTGTAACTGGAGTTAAAAAGCTTATGCCGTGGTTTGTAAAGATTGAAGAAGGCAAAGTTGATAAATCTACCTTTGACCAATATGTACCTGCCCACAAAGCCTACATTCAGGACTTGATTGCTAAAGGACACAAAGCACGAACAGGCTATTGGGCGCAGCAAAGAGGCGGAATGTTGCTATTTGAGGCTGCCTCAAAGGAAGAAGCAGAAGCGATTATAGCTGATGACCCCTTGGTGCAAAACGGCTGCGTCAACTATCAGCTTTATGAATGGCGAATTGTTATGGAATAATACACACTTACTGAATTTTAATGCTATGCTTTTAGAAGACCTGGATCTATGCGATCGCAACACCCAAATCTTGTCAGAACCGGAAGGTAGCAGCAACACGGGAGGCTTGTGGTAGGCGTAGTCTCCGGGTCGCCCTATTTGTAGGAGCGGTCAGGGAGAATGGCTGGTTTTGGAGATATTGTTCAAAAAGCTTTTTACCTCGGTGTTGGATTAGCTTCTTACGCAGGTGAGAAAGCAGGGGGAAAATTAGCCGAAGTGCGATCGCAAGTCCAAAAACTGGCAGATGAAATGGTGGCCAAGGGCGAAATGAACACAGAAGAAGCCCGCCGCTTCGTTGAAGATATGATGAAGCAAGCCCAACAAGCCCAACCATCTGCTGAAACCTCTGAAAAAACGCCCCCTTCTGAACCTCGCCGCATTGAAATTTTAGAGGAAGATGAAGAACCAACGGTGAAAGAGACATCAAATGATGAGAATGTAGATAAATTACGCCAAGAAGTGCTAAACCTGCAAGACGAGTTAAAACGGTTGCAACGCGATCAATAAAAAGTATTCTTTGATCGAAATATCATTAATAAGTGGCATTTTGACATGACACTTAGGGTAGAAACTTGATAAAATACATTGTCTAGTGTGTACTTTAGTGCTTCAAGCCAGATAACACAAAGCGTCCTGTTTATAGCCTGCAAAGGTGTCAAGTTTATGGGAACAGTGGCAAAAAGATTTAGCAGAAATTGTCGAAACACTGGCTGATGAAGTAGAGCGTTTCTTCCTGGGAATGAGTGAAGTGGTAGATACCTTTTTTGAGCTTAACGGAAGAAATCACCGAGCAAGTACACAATAACATTGTTACTGAAGTCGATCAGTATTACAGGATTTTGCTGAACCAATGTTAGAAGTTTACTGGGAACTGGAAGACATTGTGGCAGATGTAGATTCGGGTTTTCCTTATTCAGTTGAACCCACAGCCGAAAAAAATCCTGCTTGTATCGGTTGCACTCACTACCACGGTCAAGTTTATAGTGGTAATTTGTTAGTTTGTGCCATGCATCCCCACGGTTGTGAGGATGAGAATTGTCCAGACTGGGAAAAGGAAGATTATTGAGAGGGAGTTAGGAGTTAGGAGTTATAAAATTACTAAAAGGATGTAAAGATCAGTAAAATAACTAATAACAAATGACAAATGACAAATGATAGTGTATCTCAGGCAAGCCAAGAAATGAAGTATGGCGAACGCGACATTGCGGAAGGCAAACTAATTACCTTTCCGAATCCGCGTGTGGGGAGGCGATATGACATTAATATTACGTTGCCGGAATTTACTTGTAAATGTCCGTTTTCTGGGTATCCTGACTTTGCGACAATTTACGTTACATATATTCCTGATGAGCGGGTAGTGGAATTGAAGGCGCTTAAGCTTTACATTAACAGTTACCGCGATCGCTATATTTCTCACGAAGAATCTGCCAATCAAATTTTGGATGATTTTGTGGCTGCTTGTGATCCGTTAGAAGTCACGGTGAAAGCAGATTTTACGCCTCGCGGTAATGTACATACCGTGGTTGAAGTGCGTCACGAACGTACCTTAAATTTAAGTTGAGCAGACATAGAAATCTTTTGTTCCAATGTTTAATTAATACCTCTGGTAATTTCGCAATTTGTAGGTGTGTGGGCGTAATTAATTGGTAAATAACTTTGAAGCCCAAAGGGACGCAAAGTAATCCTCTGCGTTCCTCTGCGATTTCCTTTGTGCAACGGCAGTCGCTACAACGGGGAGCCACTGCGGTGGACGGGTTCCCCGGCATAAAGCAAGTGGCGTGGGAACCCCCGCAACGCGCTGCCTCCCCTCTGCGTTTAAACTTCAATCGCCGCCTCTTTCTCCTCACCTTTTGGCTGTGAACTCAGCCGATCTAAAATCTCTAAAACCTCTTGTTCAAAAGCAACTTGGGCGCGATTAGTTTTGCCACCCACATACAAGCGATCGCCTTTTTGCAATGCCCATATTTGCGAGTGGGAAAAATAACTCATCACCACGCCCAACATTAGTAATCCAAACCCTGAATAAACAATTGGTATACCTGGATCGGCTTTAATTTGTAAGCCAGTACTACCAATTACATCCAGGATTTTCAGCTTCACGCCATTCACTTCAGTGAACATCCCAGTACGGACAGTATCAACAAGTTTGCCAGTGGCATCATAAATTAATACCATCCCTTGCAAATCTTTAGCTAACAGAGAAACACCCTCGCTCAAATCAGGTTTCGTAGGAACCCACGTTCCCCAAATGCGCCCGTTACCGTTGGTATTCAATTGCGCCATCGGTAGCTGAAAAATGGGGCTGTTGTTATATTGGACGCGAACACCTGCAATTCCCCAATCAGTTTGATAGAAAGTTATGCCATGATAGCGCAGAGGCTCATTGACAAAAATCTTTTTGTGGTCAACTTCCTCTCCCTGATTATTCAAGACAGACATATCAGAATAAAATTGATCGATGCCGCCAGATGGTGTGTAGTCAATCCAAAAACGATTGACGCGCACAGACCAATCTTTCGGGATTTGGGCGGCTAATGGCCCAGCATCGACAATATTTGTCACTTTAAATGTATCGCCACTGGCAACCATTTCTTGAGCTAGAAAACCAGTCATTGCCCCCCAAATTCCCCCTAGCAAAATAGCGACGATGCCAATATGAACGATAATTGGGCCGATGCGTCCGACTATTCCCTTGCGGGCATAAAGGAGATTTTCTTTTTCTTGATCTTGAAAAATTTTATAGCGGTGTTTTTGTAATATCTGGTGCAAGGAATCTAGAGAACCAGTATCTAGTTCTGCACTTAAAGCTAATTTTTTAAATTGCCGTGGTTCTTCGTAATATTTCCAGCGCTGGGCGGCTTTTAAGGCTGGTAACTGTCGGGTAAATGAACAAGCAGTTAAGCTAGTACCAAATAAGATGAGTAATGCCAAAAACCACCAGGTACGATATACATGGTCTAACCCAACTACTTGAATTACCTTCCAAGTTAGGAAACCAAATAAAGCTGGATGTTCTGGGTAGTTGGCTTGGTAAAATCCGGGTGACTGACCTTGTTCAATTACAGTACCAGTAGAGCTAAAAATTGCAATTAATAGCAGTAGTGCGATCGCTAGTCGTAAGTTAGTCAGTACGGGCAAAAGCTCTTGGCGTAAGAACTGCCCAGGTATTGCCCACCATTTTATTTCTTTGGACGCTGAATCTTCTAAAGTCATTAGGTGTAAAATCTAACAAAAGTATTGATATTAAAAACTGCCAAGGGGAATCCGAGAAATTAAGGAAAATACACCGAATCCTACCAATAGTGCCCCGCTAACTGGGTTAATCCAACCAGACCAGCGACGCAATTCCAGTAATTTTTTAATTGAAGCTGTAAAAGTACCCGCCAAAATCAACGGTGCTACATAACCGGCTGTGTAAGAAAGTAGCAAAACAGCGCCTAAAATTAAGTCTTGTGTACTAGCAATCCAACTTAACAAGCTTGCTAAAACAGGGGTGCTACAAGGGGATGCCACTAAGCCGAAAGTCAGTCCCAGTAAATAAGAACGCAATCCTGTTGGCAAATCTGGCGAAATCCAATTCGTTTCATTCAAGGATGGAAATTGTAAAGGCAGTGCTTCTAATAAGTTCAGCCCCATGAGAATGGCGATAATGCTGACGATAATCGGCAAACCAATTCCCACTTGACCATAGACTTTTCCGACGAAACCTGCTAGGATTCCCAATCCTGCTAATGTAGTTGCTAAACCTAAAGCAAACCAAGTTGATTGGGCAGCTGCTTGGAGGCGGCTTTTGGCTTCATAACCACCGATGTAACCAATGGTAATTGGCAGCATGGAAAGCATACAGGGTGTGAGACTAGTGAGCAAGCCAGCTGCAAAGATGATGCCAATACTCACCACGCTAAGATGTGTCAGTTGGTTAGAAACAAGGCTATTGGCAAATTGTTCTAGTTGGTAAATTTGGGTTTGCAGGTTATCAAACATGGGAAGTCTCTGAGCGGGAAATGCTTACTCTGGTTGAATTTTAGCTTATTTTTTGTTTTTGAGTCAGGAGAACTAATTATCTGAACCTGATATTATCTAAATTTCATCTGTCCAAGGAAATGTATCTAAAATACAATTAAGCTCGGATTATCCTTGAAGAAGCACGGCTGGAGTATTTGGCATGATGATTGCATTACCCGGATTTAAAATTGTCACTTTGTTAAAAGCAGGGGTAAAAGCAGTCATATACCGTGGAATCAAGGTTAAAGATGAGTGTCCGGTAATTATTAAAGGGCTACGGAAAGAACAGTGTACACCCAATAATATTGAACAACTTAAACATGAGTATGCGATCGCTCAAAGGTTAAATACCACCGCCGCAGTCAAAGTTTACGCCTTAGAGATGCATAAGGGAATCCCTTATTTAATTATGGAGGATTTTCAGGCGCGATCGCTCGACCAATTCTTAGACCAATTTCAACAGCCTGTTCCGTTTCTGAAGATTGCCATTGAAATCACCAGCAGACTCGCGCAAATCCACACTCATCAAATTGTCCACAAGGATATTAAGCCGCAAAATATCTTAGTTAATCTCGAAACTAATCAGGTCAAAATTGCCGATTTTGGAATTGCTGCCTTCATTCCCTACCAGCAGCAAATAGTTAGCAGTTCCAGTCGTATTGAAGGCAGTTTACCTTATTTGTCACCTGAGCAAACCGGGCGGATGAATCGAGGAATTGACCATCGTAGCGATTTGTATTCTCTAGGAGTTACCTTTTATGAGATGCTCACAGGCCAGCTACCATTTCAAGGCAAAGATCCTTTAGAGTGGGTACATTGCCATATCGCCAAATCTCCGCCATCCCCGGCAAAGCTGAACTCTGATATTCCCCAAATCCTCTGTGAGATTATCATCAAATTGTTGTCGAAGGTTGCAGAACAGAGGTATCAGAGCGCTTTAGGTTTGCAATTTGATTTGGAAAGATGCTTAAAGCAATTGGAAACAACCGGACAAATCCAATCCTTTATTTTGGGTCAGCAAGATATCTCAGAGCGTTTTCAAATTCCTCAAAAGTTGTATGGGCGAGAACCAGAAATTGCCAAGCTTCTACAAGCATTTGAGCGAGTTGTTAATCAAGGCAAACCAGAACTCGTGTTAGTTTCTGGCTATGCTGGCGTTGGTAAATCAACTCTTGTGAAGGAGATTCACAAGCCCATTGTTAGAGAACGCGGCTTTTTTATCTTTGGTAAATTTGATCAGTACAAACGAGATATTCCTTATTCCACCATTGTTCAAGCTTTTCAAACACTGACTCGACAAATTTTAACGCAGCCCGAAGATAAACTTACTACTTGGAAAAAGCGAATACAAGCAGCATTAGGCAACAATGGTAGACTAATCGTTGATGTAATTCCCGAAGTTGAATTAATCGTTGGAGAACAGCATCCTATACCAGAGTTAGGGCCTGCTGAATCTCAAAACCGATTCAATTTGGTGTTTGAAAATTTTATCAGCGTCTTTGCTCAAAAAGAGCATCCACTCACTGTTTTTTTAGATGATATGCAGTGGGCAGACACCGCTACTTTGAATTTAATTCAAACTATTATTACTAGCTCTAACATCCAGTATCTCTGCTTCATTTTGGCATATCGAGATAACGAAGTAGATATTGTGCATCCCTTCAATTTGATGATAGAGAAGGTTCGCCAATATGGAGCAATAACGACTGAAATTATCCTTGCCCCGTTGAATCTCGCCTATGTAAATCAGTTGATTGCTGATACCTTACATAGTTCAGTAGAACAAGTAAAACCACTGGCTCAATTGATTTTTCAAAAAACTGACGGTAATCCTTTCTTTGTCAATGAATTTTTCAAAACATTACATCAAGAGAATCTGCTGAATTTTGATCCCCTGAGAAAAGGGGGGTGGCAATGGGATCTAGCTGAGATTGAAGCTCAAGGTATTACAGATAATATTGTCAGTCTGATGATTGGGCGGATGCAAAAATTACCAATAGCAACTCAACAGGTGCTTAAATTAGCCTCCTGCATCGGTAATCGCTTTAATTTAGAAGTTTTGGCACTTGTTGGCGAACAATCTTTTGAAGAAACGGCAAATGCACTTCTTGAAGCAATTTTAAGAGGATTAATTATCCCCATTGAGTCAGATGAAAGTGTGGATAAAAACTATCGTTTCTACCATGACCGAGTTCAACAAGCTGCTTATGCCCTAATTGCCGATGAATCAAAATCGGCTGTTCACCTGAAGATTGGGCAACTTTTGCTGAGAAATGCAAGTCCTGAAGAAGTGACCGAGCAAGTTTTTAATTTAGTGAATCAACTCAATCTCGCAGTGGATCTAATTATTGAACAAACAGAAAAAGATGAATTGGCGCAATTGAATTTAATTGCTGCTAAAAAAGCAAAATCTTCCACAGCCTACACTCCTGCTAAAAGATTTTTTAGAGTTGCCATGAATCTTTTGGCTGAAAATACCTGGATTGAACAATATGAGCAGACATTTAGTTTATTTAGAGAATTGGCTGAGTGTGAATTTTTAACAGGTAATTTAGAGCAAGCGGAAGAATTGTTTGAGCTACTAATGCTGAAAGCAAAATCTAATATAGATAAATCTAATATTTATACACTACAAATCAGACTCTACCAAGTTGTAGGTAGATATGAAGATGCGCTGAAATTGGGATTAGAAGCTTTAAAACTTTTTGGGGTGATATTCCCTGATATAAATGATGAAGTGCAAGGTGCGATCGCGAAGCGAAGCAGTGAAGCGCTGATCGCAATTGAGAAAACCCAGGTATTAATAAATTTATGTGATAGACAAGTCTCTGATTTAATTAATGCTCCGGTGATCGAAGATCCAAATATTAAGATATTGATTAGTCTGTTGACGACTTTAGGCCCACCAAACTTATCTCGGTAGACCGGATCTTTTTCCGTTAGTCGTACTTAAAGCTGTTAACTACTCGCTCAAGTTTGGTAATACGGAAGATTCATGTTTTGCTTACAGTATGTACGCTATGCTGTTAGTTTCTATCTTCCATGATATACCTACAGGTTACGCATTTTCTGAGATGACAATTCAATTGAATGAAAAGTTAAACGATTCCAAACTTAGAGGAGTTGTTTTACACATTCATGGAAGCCATATCAACGTTTGGCGTAACCATATTGCTACGGATATTCCCTTTTTAGAGCGGGGATTTATCGGCTGTGTGGAAGCCGGTGATGTAACAATGGCAAACTATAACGGCTATCAAGCCTCGTGGCAAATTATCCAGTTAGGATATCCACTGACAGATACATATAAATCTCTAGAAAAATACACCGCATTTGCCCGCCAGTCGAAATATGAGGCTGTTTATCAGACAATTAGATTACAGCAAATGCTACTGATGAATCTGCGCGGACTAACTCACCAAAATCTGACTTTAAGTGATGATAATTTTGATGAATTATGCGCTTTATCTGTAATTACAAATGCAGGTTTTGTCAGTGGAATTATTTTTTATCACATTATTAAATTAATTATCTTTTTTACTTATACGCGGTATACAGATGCGCTTAATTCTGCCTTAATATTATCTAATTTGCCAGTTACAACGCTGGCATTACCAATTGAAACAGATTATATTTTATATTATTCACTGACTCTCACGGCTCTTTATTCAACAGGATCTGCTCAAGAGCAAAAACGTTTTTTAGGAACCCTAAAAGCCCATCAGCAGCAATTGGAATACTGGGCTAATCACTGCCCGGCAAACTTTTTACACAAGTCTCAATTAGTAGCTGCTGAAATAGCTCGAATTGAAGGTCAGGATTTAGAAGCAATGCGTCTGTATGAGCAATCAATTGCTTCATCTCGTGAGCAGGGATTTGTGCAATATGAAGCTTTAGCTTATGAAATAGGGGCTAAGTTTTACTTGGAGCGAGAGTTTGAATTAATTGCCAAAACCTACTTGCAAGAAGCGAAAAACGCTTATGTACGCTGGCAAGCATCTGCTAAAGTCAAGCACCTTGAAGAATCCTATCCTCAGCTATTACCACAACAACAGCTTGTCTCTAATGGAACGTTTTTCACCACAGGGGAACAATTAGACTTTTTGTCAGTAGTTAAAGCATCTCAAAGCATATCTAGTGAAATTGTTTTTTCGCGGTTGCTGAAAACATTAATGCAAATCGTGATTGAGCAAGCGGGAGCAGAAATCGGTTATTTGTTGCTGGAACATGAGCAAAATTTAGTAATTGAAGTAGAAGCTAAGGTTAATCCCCAAGTAGAAAAGCTTAATGTTTCTCTTCCTGTATTAAAGTATGAAATTTCACAGCTTATTCCGCAATCAATACTGAATTATGTTCAGCGAACTCAAGAAACGGTGATTTTGCAGAATGCTACTGAGCAAAATCTGTTTTCCAAAGACGAGTATGTAATTCAAAAGCAACCTAAATCTGTACTTTGTTTGCCGATCATCCATCAGTCGCAATTACTTGGTATTTTATATTTAGAAAACAATCTCATCTCTAGTGCCTTTACACAAGAAAAACTTTCCGTCCTAGAAATATTGACAGTTCAAATTGCCATTTCTCTAGAGAATGCTCGTCTTTACCAAAGTTTAGAAAACAGCCAAGAGCAACTAAACCTGGCGTTAAAATCTGCCAAAATCGGTGTTTGGAGTTGGGATATTATCAACGATCGCTTTGATTGGGATGAGCAGATTTATCAACTATTTGGGTTAACATCCGAAACCTTTGCTGGCACTTCCGAAGCAATTTTGGCTCGCCTGCATTCAGATGATCGAGAATTGCTGGCTCAATCGTTGAGTCGAGCAATTAACGAAGGCGTGGAACATGATTTAGAATATCGAATTATTCAAGATGATGGCAGTATCCGCTACGCAGCCTGTCGGGGAAAAGCCTTTTTCAACGAAGCGGGTATTGCCACACACATGACTGGTGTTGTGCTTGATATTACAGATCGTAAACAATCTGATGCCGAACGTATCCAACTGATTGAAGAGCAAACCGCCCGTTTGGAAGCAGAAGCCGATCAACAACGGGCAACATTTTTGGCTCAAGTCAGTGCAACTCTCGCTTCTTCCCTCGATTACGAAAGCACATTAGCAAGTGTGGCGAATTTAGTTGTGCCTTACTTTGCCGATTGGTGTGCCGTTGACTTGCTGCAAAATAACCAATCAATTCATCGCGTAGCAGTTGCTCACCAAGATCCAGAGAAAGTGAAACTCGGCTGGGAACTTCATCAGCGTTATCCAAGAAATTTGGATGCACCTGAAGGTGTGGCTAAAGTTCTGCGTACAGGGCTTGCAGAAATGGTAGCTGAAATTTCAGATGCAGCCCTAGCAGCAGCAATCCCCGATGCAGAATATCTCAGGATTCTGCGGGAACTAGGTTTAAAGTCCTGTATAATATTGCCCTTGATCGCACGGGAACGGATTTTAGGTACTATTTCGTTTATTACTGCTGAATCAGAGCGTCGTTACAGCACGGCTGACTTGTCATTAGCAGAAGATGTTGCCCATCGAGCTGCGATCGCGATCGATAATGCCCGCCTTTACCAAGAAGCGCAGCAAGCACAAAAAACAGCAGAAAGAGCATTAGAGCGCATTGCCCGTCTCCAGTCGATCACAGCTGCCCTTTCAGAATCCCTAACACCAGCCCAAGTATCTGAAGTCATTGTAGAGCAGAGCATGGCTGCCTTGGGAGCCAGTTCTGCCCTCGTCGCCTTGCTGAATGAAACTAAAACTGAACTGGAAATTGTGCGGGCGGTTGGTTATAAGCAAGATTTGGTGGAGGCTTGGCGGCATTTTGCCATCGATTCACCCTATCCTTTAGCAGAAGCTGTGCGGACTGGGCAACCTGTTTGGGCTGAATCAACAGAAAATCGGATAGCTCGTTACCCCCATTTGGGCCAAATGTACGCCCAATATGACTTTGAAGCCTGGATTTCTATTCCATTAATGGTAGAAGGTTGGGCAGTTGGCGGTATATCTTTAGGATTTGCCCAGCCTCAACTACTTAGTGCTGAAGATCAAGCATTTATCTTGGCTGTTGCTCAACAATGCGCCCAAGCGATCGCTCGCGCCCATCTTTATGAAGCCGAACGAACCGCACGAAGCGCTGCGGAAGCTGCAAACCGCGTTAAAGATGAATTTTTAGCTGTGCTGTCTCATGAATTGCGAACACCGCTCAATCCGATTCTGGGTTGGGCAAAACTGATGCGGAGTCGCAAACTTGACCAAGCAACAAGCGATCGCGCCCTAGAAACCATTGAGCGCAATGCCAAGTTACAAACTCAATTGATTGAAGATTTGCTGGATGTCTCCCGCATCCTTCAGGGTAAACTTAGTCTCAACTTCGGCCGGATTTATTTGCTATCAGTCATCGAAGCTGCCATTGAAACAGTGCGTTTATCGGCGGAGGCTAAATCTATCCAGATTCAAAAATTGTCTGAATCTGGTGTCGGTCAAGTTTTAGGCGATGCCAATCGCTTGCAACAAGTCTTTTGGAATATTCTTTCCAATGCTATTAAGTTTACTCCTAGCGGGGGAGAGGTAAAAATTAAATTAGAGCAAGTTGGTTCACAGATCCTAATCTGCATCACTGACACAGGAAAAGGGATTGCACCTGAGTTTTTACCTTATGTCTTTGATTATTTCCGTCAAGCAGATGGTGCTACAACTCGAAAATTTGGCGGTTTAGGTTTAGGATTAGCGATCGTCCGCCATCTCGTAGAACTTCACGGGGGGACTGTTCAAGCAGAAAGTTTGGGCGAAGGTAAGGGAGCAACTTTCACCGTTAGATTTCCCTGCTTACAGAATGAAAGCAAAGGAATCAAGGATACAAAAGATAACTCCTTACTCGTGGCGGCTCAGTCCTCGCCCCTAGCTGGCTTAGAGATTCTCGTGGTAGATGATGATGCAGATATGCGAGAGTTTTTGCCCTTTATGCTAGAGCAGTATGGTGCAACTGTTACCATTGTCGCCTCAGCTAGTGAAGCATTAACTGCACTGAGTCAATCCCAGCCAAATCTGATTATCAGCGATATTGGGATGCCAGAAATGGATGGCTATATGCTGATGCGACAGATTAGGAGTCTCAAACCAGAGCAAGGTGGGACAATTCCCGCGATCGCTTTAACTGCTTATGCTGCTGAAATAGATCATCAACAAGCGATCGCTGCCGGATTTCAACAGCATATTTCCAAACCCGTAGATCCAGAAGAATTGGTGAAAGCGATCGCATCATTAATGAAAAGTTTTTAGTAAGCGTACTCCAAGTAAAAAAACGCTCGCAATGACAGAATTTATGCAATAAATATATTGAATTCGGGTGGTCGTTTATTGAATTCGGGTGGTCGTTTATTGAATTCGGGTGGTCGTTTATTGAATTCGGGTAGTCGTTTATTGAATTCGGGTAGTCGTTTATTGAATTCGGGTGGTCGTTTATTGAATTCGGGTGGTCGTTTATTGAATTCGGGTGGTCGTTTATTGAATTCGGGTGGTCGTTTATTGAATTCAAGCAGTGGTTATACCATTTCACGAAAAATCTGATACAAATGTAAACCTTGAAAGAATTACTGTATTTAAGTTTTTTAATTACGTTAGCGTAGCCCATTACGTTAGCGGAGCGGGGCGTTAGCCCATTGCGAATTGCGAATTGTGAATTGGTATTGAGGTGGTGTAAAACCCAGATTCTTGAACAACTTCAGACTTGTGTGTACACCGTAGCTTTACAAGGGGGGTGATTATAGTAGCCTGCCAGCTGTGGAAAACATTGTTTTATCGTTTAAATGAGGGGTCTGACCCTCTATTAATCATCTGTATCCGCCAGTGCGAAGGGGTTCTGGTTAAAACATGCTTGCTGGGAATCAACTTCCGCCCTGATTTGTAGGATGACGCTGGCTAAACAAGCGATTAAACTATGGATAATGTCAAATCTATATGTTGCTTTTAACACCACTTACATAAATTTAATTGTTAAATCTAAAATCTCATCCTGCTATATAAAATACCACTTATGTCAGCGTATCAAGCAAGTTGTGGGGAGACCGCCGATTTGATTATTGGCGTTCAAAACCAAGAAAACCGCGAATTACCAGCAAATTCTGCTCCTGTGGGTGCCCTTGCCACAAGACAAGGAAATTTTTCTACGTTTCTTGCTCCCCTGACTCAGGATACTTTTAAACAAGTCGTTCAGGATGTCGAGCAAAAATTACAGATTGTCCATCAAACCCTGTCAATGCTGGATTCTCAGGGGTTTGAAACTCTTCTGCAAGAAATGTTGCATTCGATTACCTTAAAAACCGGAGAATTACTGGGGGCAGACCGGACAACGATATTTTTATTGGATGAAGAAAAACAAGAACTCTGGTCGATTCTGGCTGAGGGTGAGGGTGGTCGCTCTTTAGAAATTCGTATCCCGGCCGATAAAGGAATTGCTGGGGAAGTCGCTACCTTCAAGGAAGTTATCAATATTCCCTTTGATTTTTATAACGATCCGCGATCGCATTTTGCCCAAGAACAAGAAAAAAGAACTGGCTACCGCACCTACACCATGCTGGCTTTGCCGTTGTTAAATGAACATGGGCAATTAGTTGCAGTAGTACAATTACTGAATAAATTAAAATCTGGGAATAATCACAATGCTCCACTTGCAGAACGCATTGATACTAAAGGTTTTATCTGGGCTGACGAACAATTATTTCAAGAATTTGCCCCTTCGATTCGCTTGATTTTAGAGTCCTCGCGCTCTTTTTATGTAGCCACCCAAAAACAAAGAGCAGTGGCGGCGTTGATGAAGGCGATCAAGTCCCTCTCTCAAAGCAGTCTCGACTTAGAAGACACCCTGAAACGGGTCATGGATGAAGCCAAAGAATTGATGAATGCCGATCGCAGTACACTATGGTTAATAGACCGCGATCGCCATGAATTGTGGACGAAAATTACTCAGGATGATGGTTCAACCAAAGAGTTGCGAGTCCCTGTAGGTAAAGGTTTTGCTGGGATAGTAGCGGCTTCTGGCAAAAAACTGAATATTGCCTTTGATTTGTACGACGATCCTGACTCAGATACCGCCAAACAACTCGACCAGCAAAATGGCTATCGCACCTGTAGCTTACTTTGTATGCCAGTTTTTAACGCCGATCAACAACTGATTGGCGTTACCCAACTCGTAAATAAAAAGAAAACTGGTGATTTTCCGGCTTATAACCCAGCTGCTTGGCCGAAAGCTCCCGACTGCTTCCAAGCTAGCTTTGACCGCAACGATGAAGAATTTATGGAAGCTTTTAATATTCAAGCGGGAGTAGCATTACATAATGCCCAGTTGTTTGCCACAGTCAAGCAACAAGAACAAATGCAACGAGATATTCTGCGTAGTCTTTCCAATGGAGTGGTTTCCACTGATAAAACTGGATTAATTATTGCCGCTAATGAAAGCGCCCAACGTTTGCTAGGATTGGGAGTAGATGACCGTTTAGAAGGTAAATTAGTTAATGATGTCATTGGCATCAAAGAAGGTGACTTTAGCAAGTGGTATCAGGATGCTTTACATGCAGTTGACTTAAAAGGCCGCCAGCAATATTACCCTGATCGCACACTCGTAACTACTGGTACAGAACAGCACAGCATTAATTTATCGATTAACACAATTGCTGATGCTAGCGACAACGAGCAAGTCCGGGGGGCGCTGGTAGTCATGGAAGACATCAGTGATGAAAAGCGGCTCAAGAGTACGATGTACCGCTACATGACCCAGGAATTAGCCGAAGAATTGCTGAAATTAGATGATGCTAAACTAGGAGGCGATCGCAAAGAAGTTTCGATATTATTTTCCGATATTCGCGGCTACACCACTTTGACAGAAAACTTGGAAGCAGAAGAAGTGGTGAGTATGCTCAATGAATATTTTGAATCAATGGTGGAGGCTGTCTTTAAACATAAAGGCACTCTTGACAAATACATCGGCGATGCCATCATGGCTGTCTTTGGTTCTCCTCTACCATTGCAAGAACACGCTTGGATGGCAGTGCAGACATCCTTAGAAATGCGCGATCGTCTGCACGACTTTAATCAACGTCGCTATACAGATGATAAGCCCAAAATTAAAATTGGCATTGGCATCAACTCAGATACCGTGATTAGTGGGAATATTGGCTCTAGTAAGCGCATGGAATTTACCGCCATTGGCGATGGCGTTAATCTTGGCTCTCGATTAGAAGGTGTCAGTAAACAGTATGGTTGCGATATTATTATTAGCCATAATACTTTTAAACCATGCCAAGATAATATTTGGGCTAGGGAACTAGATTACATTCGTGTCAAGGGTAGGAACGAACCAGTAGCTATATATGAATTACTGGGTTTGCGTTCCAATGCGATTGAAAGCGAAAAATTGCAAGTAATTGAGCATTATCATAAAGGGCGCGAGTATTACCTCAAGCGGCAGTTTTCTCTTGCTAGAGCCGAGTTTGCCAAAGTTTTGGCAGCAGATAGCCATGATAAAGCTGCTATGTTACATCTGTTACGTTGTCAGCATTGGTTACAATCACCCCCAACAGAATCAGATTGGGATGAAGGAGTCTGGACGTTTCAGGAAAAATAAGTAACGTTCTTAGGATATTCTTCCAACATCAGACAAATTGCCAACAAGAGAGTATCTTCACAAGTGCAATCACTCACTTTTAACCTTCTTAAACTTCTGCTCAGATTTCTGTTTCCTACTGTTGAGGAAATTACCAGCCAGGAATTAGCTAACTTACTGTTAGATTCTGAAAAGCCCCGGCCATTACTGCTAGATGCACGAAGTCAGACAGAGTATGCAGTCAGCCATATCGAAACAGCAGTACATATAGATCCTCTAACACCTGACCTAGCATCACTTTCAGCAATTTCAAAAGATAGAAAAATTGTTGTCTACTGTGCCGTTGGCTACCGGAGCGCAAAATTAGCCCAGCAGCTTGACAAAGCTGGGATGAAGTGCATTCATAACTTAAGAGGTGGGATTTTTCAGTGGGCAAATGAAGGCAGACCCATCTTTAAAAACGACCATCGGGCACAGGTTGTACATCCTTATAATGCAATATGGGGAAAACTGCTAAAACATACTTACCATGCTCAGGAGTGACATACTCACCGACCTAAAGGCGCTCTTAAGAAGGAGTAATGAGTATAAGTAATAAGTAATAAGTAAATACCCATTTTTCATCCACTCATTACTCATTACTCCTTGACGAGTTACTTTAAAGCATTGCGTGAAGCACGGGGCTTGTCTGCGACACACTCTTCGCGTCAGACCCAAGTTTTTTGGTGATAACCAAAGGCGATTGGGAACTTCAATCTTTCCTTTCAACTTAAGAACTTTCAGTGAAGTGCTGTGTATGAAATATTGATCAAGCGCGTGAACTACCTACACTGATGCTTCTCTACGAGAGGCTTCCGCCAACGCATGCAGTGTAGGCTTCCTGTCCAACAGAAAGCGTAGTAGTGGATTTCTTGCGTCCTCCCTTACTTCGACTTACATCTGGACAACAGGCTTTTATCCCCCGTCCCAGAGGTCAAAATCCGTAGTCCCTCGTCTCTGAGGTTAATACTTGCGTTCACATCCCTATCATGCTTAGTTTGGCACTTTTCACAAGTCCAAAATCTTATATCTAGAGGTAAACTACCAACTTGATTCAAGCACACATGACAGGTTTTTGAACTAGGAAAGAATCTATCAACTTCTTGATATATTTTTCCTTCCCCTTCTGCCTTGTATTTCAGCATCGTGCAAAACATCCCCCATCCAACCTGATGAATAGATTTAGCTAGACAGTGGTTTTGCATCATGCCTTTAATATTGAGATTTTCAACCACAATCACTTGGTTTTCGTTGACTATCCTACGCGATAGCTTGTGTAGAAAATCCTCACGGCAGTTAGTTATTTTTCTGTGGACTCTAGCAACAATATTTCTAGATTTAATACGGTTGTTAGATCGTTTCTGTTTTCTAGATAGCTGTTGCTGTTTGAGCTTTAGATTCTTTTCATGCTTGTTGAGTATTCTAGGATTATCAAACTTTGAGCCATCACTAGTAGTCTGTCAAAGACATTTTGACGGATACTAGAAGATGTATTTTTAATATTTTATAAGGTCTATGCCTGCAAAAAGATACATTGTATCTCTGACTAATGAAGAGCGCCAAAGTCTAGAACAATTAACCAGAACAGGTAAAGCCGCTGCTGCCAAAATCAATCACGCTCATATACTGCTGAAGGCAGATGTGAATCATCCTGATGGCGGATGGAAAGATCAGTCTATCAGTGATGTTTTCAATATCAGCACCAGAACTATTGAGCGTGTGCGACAAAGATTTGTGGAAGAAAGTTTAGAGAATGCTCTTGTACCTCGTGTGCGACATTCGTTGAAATGGCCAAAGTTAGATGGTGAAGCAGAAGCTTATTTGGTAGCGACAGTTTGCAGTAGTCCACCCTACGGATGTAGTCGTTGGACATTACGGTTATTAGCAGACCAGATAGTGGCATTGGGATATGTAGAGAGTATTTCCCATGAAAGTGTCCGACAAGTTCTAAAAAAAACGAGATTGAGCCTTGGTTGAAGGAATCTTGGGTTATTCCACCAGTAGCTAATGCTGAGTTCGTTTGCCAAATGGAAGACATCCTGGAATTATATACACGACCATATAACCCTGATTATCCATTGGTGTGCTTTGATGAAAGCTCAAAGCAATTAATTTCAGAAGTTAGAAAACCTCTGCTAGCAGAACCGGGACAAGTTGAACGCTATGACTATGAATATCAAAGGGAAGGGGTTTGCAATCTATTTATGATGTTTGAGCCTTTGGTTGGGTGGAGGCACGTAGAAGTGACAGACCAACGTACCCAAATTGACTACGCTCAACAGATCAAATATTTGGTTGACGAATGCTATCCCCACGCTCAAAAAATTCAACTTGCTCAAGATAACTTAAACACTCACGTTAGAGCCTCTCTTTACAAGGCATTTCTACCAAATGAAGCCAGACGTATTCTTGACAAAATTCAGTTCCACCATACGCCTAAACATGGAAGTTGGTTAAATATGGCGGAAATTGAGTTGAGCGTTTTAAACCGACAATGCACAAGACCCGGCGTATTGCTGACAAAGATGTTTTAAAACAGGAAATTGCTGCCTGGGAAAAACGTAGAAATGAACTCTGCTGTAAAGTTGATTGGCAATTTACTACTGAAGATGCCCGAATCAAATTGAAGCGACTTTATCCGTCAATTAGTTCTTGACAGACTACTAGTAATAGCAAAGTGAGTTAACCCCAAATCAATACCTACAGCCTTGCCTTCTGTAGTTGAACTAGGCAAATCTTTGCCATCATCAAACAGAATTGCCGCAAAGTATTGATTAGAGCAGTTTTTGGATATGGTTACAGTCTTAACTTTCCCCTCAACAGGTCTATGAATTATTGCTGATACGTCACCTATCTTGGGGAGACTTAAGTAATTGTCAGCAATTTTAACATTCCTGAGGATACTGTATTGACTGCTTGCCGTGCTTTGATTTGAATCTAGGGTACTTAGCTCTTTTTTCAAAGAAGTTGTTGAAAGCCACACCGAGATTCAAGCAAACTTGCTGCAAACATTGCGAATAAGTCAGCGATAGCCACTCATACTCTTTCTTTAGCTGAGGAATTATCTTTTTGTTACTGCGTATCCAGATAAACCCTTGCCAGTCTCTTTATATGTTTGGTTCATCAAATTCAAGCAATAATTCCACAACCAACGGCAAGAGCCAAAAGCCTGAGCTAGAGACTGCTGTTGTTGGACATCTGGATATAACCTGACTTTGACGACCTTTAACATTTTAGAGTAAACTACGTTTGCTATAAAAGAGTATACAGCGCTTCCGCCTGTTATAAGGTACACTAGGTTAAAATATAAATACTTTTAAATGAAGTCATACTCTATCGAGCTTCGAGAAAAAATAGTTGCAGCACATATTCAAAAAAATATCTCAATCAGGAAAGTAGCTAACATATTTTCTGTCTCAAAGAGTTTAGTGCAAAAGCTTGTAAAACAACAAAAACTTGAAGGAAATTTACAACCAAAGCCGCGAGGAAAACCACAATTTAGTCATCTGACAAATGCTGACATAGAGTTAAGAGAATTAGTTGAAGCACATCCAGATGCAACATTGATAGAGTTGTGTGAATTATTTGCAGACAAAACTGGTAATTGGGTAGGTCGAAGTGCAATGTGTCGTGCCTTACAAAAATTAGGATTAAATCGTAAAAAAAAACATTGCGGAGTAGTCAAGCAGCAACAGAAAGAGTTCAAAAACTAAGAGTAGAATATTGGGAACAGGTCAGAGATATAGATCCAGATAACTTAGTATTCCTAGATGAGACAGGAGTTTTATTAGGTCTGGCAAGAACTCATGCGCGTTCGCAACAAGGAACAAGAGCTTACGACCAAAAACCATTTTATAGAGGTGCAAAAGTCACAGTAATTGGAGCAATTAGTATTAAAAAAGTAGTGGCGTTAATGACGATGAATAACTCAATGGATAGCCAAGCATTTGATGTATTCATTGAGAAGTTTTTAGCGCCTAATTTATGGACAGGAGCAGTAGTCGTCATGGATAACTTACCTGCCCATAAACTAGCATCAATTGTACCAATGATTGAAGCTGTAGGTGCGAAAGTTATTTGTTTATCCTCATACTCTCCTGATTTTAATCCAATCGAGTTATGGTGGTCACAACTCAAATCTTTTTTACGCAGTTTTGCTCCAACTACAACAGAAATGGTTGATACAGTAATCTCAGTTGCACTCGACTTAATGAATCCTCAACATTTAAAAAACTGGTTTACTAATTGTTGCTATTGTACCTCATAACACCGGGAAGTGCTGTAACACATCGCGCAGCGTCTCGTAGAGAAGATTTGTTCGTTTCCTCCATGTTCTGCTCCCTGTTCTTCCTGCGGAAGAATTTGGTCACAGAACTGTCGTCAACTCACGCGCAATTCATCTCAACACTTACCGCGAAGCAGAAGTGTGAGGCTTCTTGCTGTTTCAAGCTAAACATTGCCCAATTTTTCTTTGGATTAAAGCCCATCAACGTTGAGCAAGTAAAATAAAAGCAACGATAAAACTACTTAAGCTCCATGTCTCAAGTTTCGATCGTCATTCCGACTTTAAATGAAGCAGCCAGCTTGGGGCGCACATTGCGCCAATTGACTTTACTTAATCCGCCTCCTTTTGAGGTGATAGTAGTAGATAGTGGCAGCGAAGATCAGACACTAGCTGTTGCAAAGCAAGGTTTTGGATCATTCAATCAGTCTCTATATGTACAAGTTGTCTCATGTGAGCGGCGTGGGCGTTCTATTCAAATGAATTATGGTGCATCGGCTGCAACTGGAGATATTCTTTGCTTTTTGCATGCAGACACTTGGGTGCCAGATGACCTAATTACCATCATTAACAAAACTCTGGGAGAGCCAACCATTGCTTGTGGAGGGTTCATTTCTCTGATGAGTGGATCTCAAACAACTCGCTGGGGTATCTCTCTACACAATTATCTAAAAACTTATTACGCACCACTACTATTTAAACCTCACCTGTTTTTTCGAGGATTGCGTTTGTTGTTTGGAGATCAGGTAATGTTTTGTCGTCGCACTGACTTTTGGGATTGCAGTGGATTTGATGAGGCATTGCCGATTATGGAGGACGGAGATTTATGTTTAAAATTGGTTAAAAAAGGACGTATTCATCAGGTGAATCGTATTGTTCACTCTTCAGATCGTCGCGTAGCAAAATGGGGTAGCTTTAAAGCAAATGCAATTTACCTTTACATTGGGTTTTTGTGGGGAATTGGTGTTGATGCAAATTATCTCAAACAATTTTATCAAGATATTCGCTGATTCAGGTTCCAGTCATAGTACAAATAGGAAATTGGCGTTGATGCATTTATTGGCAAGTCTATTTCTAGGTAGGAACGGATATATTCTGGAATGGAAGATTTAATTTTGAGAAAGTCTTGACGATACCATTTAAAAATTTTGCTACAGTAGAGCGTTTTTTTATCTGAGTCATAACGGACTTTTTCAGGATTGTTAATAAAGCGCCGGGTATCTTCATCTAACTGCTGGGTAACTTGTTCAGGAAAATAAGCTCCAGCACGCAGTAACGGGCAACCAACCGAAGCGCAGACAATTGCAAAATGAATTCGTGGCTCCTGTAAATTTTCCCGCAGAATCTGGTTTTCTATTTCGGCTAAACTGTAGCGTTTGTCAAATATATAGTAGGCACGGCGTTGGAAGAACCACAAAAAAGCCAGCCAGTTGGGAATACCTAAGATTAACGGACGAATTGACTCAAGCGGGTATCTCTCCAAAATTGTCGAAATGGTGAAAGCATTGTAAAGGTTAATCCACAATGCCAATTGCTCAAAATTGTTGGAATTAGACTTAAAATCCAGATTTTTTTGACTCGATAACCAATTGGCGATCGCTTGAGGTTGCTCCGTTTTCCAAGCAAAATAGTTTACACGACCGTCTCCATCAACATACTGACGCAACAATCTATCCCAGGGTTCAAAATCAATCATTATCGTTGTGTTGAGATGCTAACGGTTGTTTTATATCATCAAACTCATAACCCAATACGTTGGGGTTAAGATGTAATATGCGACAGCATCAACGATTAACAGTACTCATGTCAGGGTAGCGATCGCCAGCTGCCACATTTTTGGGTGCAACTGCTTCTAGTTGATTCAAATCTTTTTCAGTCAGGGTAATTTCGGTAGCTGCAATATTCTCCTCCAAGTAAGTACGGCGTTTTGTACCAGGAATTGGCACAATATCTTCTCCTTGAGCCAAAAGCCATGCTAGTGCAAGTTGACTAGCAGTTACTCCTTTTTCGCTAGCGATCGCTTTGACTTGTTCTACTAATTGTAGGTTTTTATAAAAATTCTCACCTTGAAAGCGAGGAGAATTTCGGCGATAGTCATCAGGTGCAAGATCGTCAGGGGTAGCGATCGCACCTGATAAAAATCCTCTTCCTAATGGGCTATAAGGAACAAACCCAATTCCTAATTCCCGTACAGTTGGTAAAATTTCATCCTCTGGTTCTCGACTCCAAAGCGAGTATTCTGTTTGCAGGGCACTAATGGGGTGAACTTTTACAGCCCGTCTAATCGTCGCCGGAGCAGCTTCAGAAAGTCCTAAATAACGCACTTTTCCTTGCTGCACTAACTCTGCCATCGCCCCGACAGTATCTTCAATGGGTACGGTTGGATCTACACGATGTTGATAATAAAGATCAATCACCTCAACTCCCAGACGTTTTAGTGAGGCATCACAAGCTGTCTGGACATATTCTGGTTTGCCGCTAACTCCTTTAAAACCACCATCTTCAGTGCGGACATTGCCAAATTTGGTTGCTAAAACTACTTGATCTCGGCGATCTTTAATTGCTCTGCCTACTAGTTGCTCATTAGTAAAGGGGCCATACATATCAGCAGTATCCAGAAAATTCACCCCAAGTTCTAATGCTCGATGAATTGTGGCGATCGCTTCAGTTTCATCACGCCCACTATAAAACTCAGACATTCCCATGCAACCAAGTCCGATATTTGAAACCTCTAACCCAAGTTTCCCTAGTTTTCTGGTTTTCATAAAATAATTTCCTAGTCAGTAATTGGTATGAAAATAATACGTCTCTCAGCATTATCCCTTTCCCTATTACTAAGTCATCTACTATTAGAAGTATTTATTAATACCAATTTTAATTCTGTTTGATAAATTTTATTATCAGTAATCACTCAAAATTCAAATCTTCTCTGCTCGCCAGTACCTAGCCCCCAGTCTGCACAACCCTATTAATGGCTAAAGTCACCCATTCAGGTGAGGACATACACTCAGAGGTTACGTATTATAAAGTAAGATTAAGCAACGATGAAGCTAATTATGCCTCTAGTTGTTATTTTACTAATAAAAATTAATCCAAAAATTTTAAAACTCCGTATTTGTCCACTAGGTATTTAATATTTATGTCCGCTCAAGTAAGTATAATTCCCCAGGATACCGCCCTCCTCAACCTTCGGTGTAAGCCAAGAGAGGAGCAAAAATGCTGCTTTGGTGGAGTGGAATACTTTTACTATGAGCAATTTGAGGGACATCGTTATATAACTCAGACTACACCCATAAAGCAAGATTCATAGGTTTTTAGATATGGCTACGTACATAGAAATTCCTATTATTGGCAAAAAAATTAAGTATCCATTACGCTGGCTGATGGGGGTAATGGCAAGTGGTGCTTTGGTTGTGGGTACAGTAACAACTTACACCTTGGTAAATCAAGGGGCAAATAAAGAAGATATTGCCCAATTAACTGTACCAGTGACAGCGCAAAACGTTACTTTGCGGATTACAGCTAGTGGTAAAGTCGTGCCAGTTCAGAGCGTAAATATTAGTCCGAAAAACCCTGGAGTGCTATCGCAATTATATGTGGAACAAGGCGATCGCATTCAACAAGGGCAAATTCTCGCCCGCATGGATAGTGCTAGCATTGAAGCCCAAAGGAGCCAGTACCGTGCTAACTTAGCCCAAAGTCAAGCACAACTTGCCGAAGCCGTTGCTGGTAGTCGTCCTCAAGAAATTGCTCAAGCGAGAGCGCGGTTAGCGCAAGCTCAAGCCCAGTTAGCCGCAGCCAAAGCTGGTAATCGTCCCCAAGAGATTGCTCAATCTCAATCTCAAGTGGATGCGGCTCAAGCAAGGGTGAATTACACCACCGAACAGGTAAAACGCTACCAATACCTATATCAACAGGGAGCAGAGAAAAAACAATTATTTGATCAAGCTCTCAGCGAAGACAAAAGTGCTAGAGCGAATTTAGAAGAAGCTAAAAAACGATTCTCGTTAGTCCAAAGTGGCACTCGGACTGAGGAAATCGACCAACGCCAAGCGGCTGTAAATGAAGCACGAGCAGCGTTAGTACTGTTAGAAGATGGCACCCGTTCTGAGCAAATTGTGCAGCGTCAAGCAGCAGTTGCGGCGGCCGAAGCCCAATTGAAGGGTGTGCAAGTGCAGTTAGATGAGACTATTATTCGCGCTCCTCTTTCGGGAATTGTGACGCAAAAGTATGCCGATCCTGGCGCGTTTGTTACACCGACAACTTCTGCTTCTACTAGTGCATCGGCAACTTCTAGTTCTATTGTTGCCGTAGCACGCGGTTTAGAAATATTAGCCCAAGTCCCCGAAGCCGATATTGGCAGAATTAAACCGGGACAGGAGGTGGAAATTGTCGCTGATGCCTATCCAGATCAAGTTTTTAAAGGTCGTGTACGCCTGATTGCTCCCGAAGCAGTGATAGAACAAGGTGTGACATCCTTCCAGGTGCGGGTTGCTCTCGATACTGGCATAGATAAACTACGTTCTGGCTTAAATGTGGATCTGACCTTTTTGGGCGATCGCGTTAACAATGCTTTAGTATTACCAACGGTGTCAATTGTCACCGAAAAAGGTAAAACTGGTGTACTCGTCCCAGATGCCAAGAATAAACCCCAGTTCCGTGAAATTACAATTGGGGCACAAATCCAAAACCAAACTCAGATTTTAGGGGGAGTTAAAGAAGGCGATCGCATATTTATTAACCCACCCAAAGACTACAAAATTGAAAAGTCTAAGGAATAAAATAATTCGTAATTCGTAATTATTAAGACATGAATTTTTTAGAAAGTGTTCAAATGGCGGGCAAAACCCTGCTATCAAATAAGTTGCGTAGCGCCCTCACTATGTTGGGTATAGTTATTGGCAACGCCTCAGTGATTGCTATGATTGGTATTGGTGAAGGGGGGCAAAAATACGTCAATAAACAACTGGAGTCATTAGGGCCAAATGTGCTATTTGTACTGCCAGGTAATCAAGAAACTCAGCGCATCTCCTTTGAAGTACCAAAAACTTTGGTGTTGCAAGATGCCGAAGCGATCGCTTCTCAAGTACCAAGTGTAATAGGGGTTGCACCAGAGTTAAATAGAAGACAGGTGGTTACATACCGCAACAGAAACACTGATGTCAACATTATTGGTACAACTCCTAGCTTCCTCTCGGTGCGGGATTTTGAAACTGCTAAAGGCAGGTTTTTTAGCGAGGTAGACATCAAGCGAAATAACCAAGTCGTTGTATTAGGTGGCGACTTGGCAGAAAAACTATTTGGTAACAGTAACCCTCTAGGGCAGCAATTACGAGTTGGAAATACCAGCTTTCAAGTGATTGGCACGTTAACCGCTAAAGGTTCCAGCGTGGGAGCAGATTATGATGATGCTGCTTTAATACCGATTACGACTTCAGCAAACCGACTTGTAGGAAAAAATTCTCCTTATGGCATCGCCTTAGATTATATGGTTGCTGCGGCTCGTGATTCAGATAGTGTGGATGCAGCAGAGTTTCAAATTACGAATTTGCTGCGTTTACGACACAAAATTAACGGTGAAGACGACTTTACCATTCGCACTCAGAAAGATGCCTTGCAAACTGTCGGTCAAATTACAGGTGCATTGACAATTATGTTAGCAGCGATCGCAGCCATATCGCTGTTTGTCGGCGGCATAGGCATCATGAATATTATGCTTGTCTCCGTCACCGAACGCACCCAAGAAATCGGATTAAGGAAAGCGATCGGGGCAACTGAGCAAGATATTTTGCTACAGTTCATCATTGAGGCAGTAATAGTTTCCGCAGCCGGTGGTTTAGTTGGGACTGCGGTTGGTATCAGTGGCATTCTGTTAGTGGGAGCATTGACTCCTTTAGAAGCAAGCCTTTCTCCTGTAGCAATTACGATGGCAGTTGGTGTCTCTGGCGGTATTGGGTTATTTTTTGGTGTTGTTCCTGCACGTCGCGCTGCTAAACTCGATCCCATTGTGGCGTTAAGAAGTGCTTAGTGTTGCTGAGTGGTATTTAAGCACTGGTAGGAATTTTAATTAAAAACTCTGTTCCTTCTCCAGATTTAGCTGACAGACTGCGGAATTTCGGGTTAAATGTTTTAAAGTATGCACTCTGCAAGAGTTGTTGGATATTATTCGTGACACAACAAGACCAAAAACCTTCTCGTTCTTTCGCTAGAATTGCTGGCATTGTTGCCGCAGCCACATTAATTAGTAAAGTCTTCGGTTTAGTGCGGCAGCAAGCGATCGCTGCCGCATTTGGTGTTGGTGCTGCTGCCACTGCCTATAGTTATGCCTATGTTATCCCTGGCTTTTTATTGATCTTACTCGGTGGCGTAAATGGGCCATTACACAGTGCGATCATTAGCGTTTTAGCCAAGCGGCGGCGAGAAGAAGCGGCTCCCTTAGTGGAAACCGTGACAACGCTGGTAGCTGGATTGCTATTAGTGGTGACATTTGCTCAGGTTTTCTTTGCGGATGCGATCGTTGATTTAGTCGGTCATGGTTTGGAAGAGACAACCAGAGCGATCGCCATTCAACAACTCCGCATTATGGCACCGATGGCTTTATTTGCCGGTTTAATTGGCATTGGCTTCGGTACTCTTAATGCAGCCAATCAATATTGGTTACTCTCCATTAGTCCTTTATTATCCAGCATTACCGTTGTCGCCGGTCTTGGGATCTTGGCTATGCAACTGGGGAAGGACATTATCAAGCCAGAATACGCTTTAATCGGTGGTATGGTATTAGCCTGGGGAACCTTGGCAGGAGCAATTCTTCAATGGCTAGTGCAGCTAATTGTTCAGTGGCGGTTAGGATTGGGCACATTACGTCTGCGGTTTGATTTTAAATCCCCAGCCGTTCAAGAAGTAATTAAAATCATGACTCCGGCAACAATTTCCTCTGGAATGATGCCAATTAATGTTGCCACTGACCTTTATTTTGCTAGTCCAATCGCTGGTGCTGCGGCAGGTTTTAACTATGCAAATTTATTAGTCCAAACTCCCTTGGGGATTATTTCTAATATTATTTTACTGCCCCTTTTACCGATATTTGCCAAACTTGCCGGCCCCGAAAATTGGCCAGATTTAAAATTACGCATTCGCCAAGGGCTTTTACTCACTGCCTCCACGATGCTACCGTTAGGGGCGCTGATGGTAGCACTATCTGTACCAATTGTGCAGGTGGTATATGAGCGCGGTGCTTTCAAACCACAAGCCACACAGCTAGTTTCATCATTGTTAGTAGCTTATGGAATTGGGATGTTTGTTTATTTGGGGCGTGATGTTTTGGTGCGGGTTTTCTATGCTTTAGGGGATGGACAGACACCTTTTCGCATCAGTATTTTTAACATCTTGCTCAACATCGTATTAGATTGGTTTTTCGTGAAACCTTTTGGCGCTCCCGGTTTGGTGTTGGCAACAGTGGGTGTAAATTGTAGCTCAATGTTAATGCTGTTATGGTTACTCGATCGCAAACTCAATGGTTTACCTTGGCGTGAGTGGAGTTTGCCGATTTTGGGTTTGACTGCTGGTAGTGTGGTAGCTGGGGTTGCCAGCTATGGAACTTTGGTTGCTTCTCAACAATTCTTAGGTAAAACGGGTTTACTGGTTCTGCTGTTACAATTGTGTATATCCGGCTTCGTGGGAATTGCGGTGTTTGCTGCGATCGCTTCATGGCTGAAAATACCAGAGGTGAATATTTTTGTCTCTCGTTTACGTCAGCGCTTTTTGAAGAAATAAATTGTACACCCAGGTGGGTGAGAAATAATTCAGCCACTTGGGTGAGCCAAGTGTGCGAGGTTACATTTTGTAAAAAAAGAGATTCTAGTACTAGAGAACATTGATTTTACTTAACTCTAGTGAGAACGAATCCTATGAAACTTACAAAATTAGCTGCCTCTGCACTTGCTGTTGCTTCCATTGTCTTCTCAGCCGGCATTGCATCTGCTCAAACAGCAGGTACTAACGGTAACTACATCGGTGCTGGTATTGCGGTTGGTGCAACCAGTGGCGGACAAGGAAACGATGAAGCACAACTTGGTGGTAATATCCAAGGACGTTACGCCGTTCCGACAACACCTCTTTCACTGCGGGGTTCTGTGCTTTATGGTGGTGATGCTGCTGCAATTATGCCTATAGTTACTTACGATGCACCCATCGCCAGAAATACTAATGTTTACTTCGGTGGTGGTTATTCCTTTGTAACTGACGAAGGTCAAAAAACTCCATTAGGCAATCAGAATGCACCTGTACTCACCCTTGGCATTGAATCAGAAGTTAGCAACAATGTCATTGCCTACGGCGATACCAAATGGGGCATCGATGCCTACAGAAATAGTGATGCTGACGCTGTAAGCTTCCAAGCAGGAGTAGGCTATCGCTTCTAGTGATTACAAGCTAGAAAACGGCTTAAGAGAACTCCACAGAATAATTGATCCTATGATAAGAGAAAGATAAATTCAGTGTGCAGTCTAGCTCATGTATCCAAAATCTATCATTCAACTCACCGCGCACCTAAAATCTCTGTACATCAAAACAGCGAAAAAACTCAAGGGAAGTGACCGAAGACAATTCATGGCAGAAGTAGTCAAAGGTTTGGGAATAGGTGGACAAACTGTGGCGGAAAGGGAGTTGGGATGGAATAGGCGCACTATCCGTAAAGGGATGCAGGAGTTAGAGAGTGGTCAGCCTTTTATTGATGGTTTCAGGCGTAGTGGACGCAAGCGGGCTGAAGCAAAATTATCAAACTTGTTGAGGGATATAAAATCGTTAGTAGACCCACAAAGTCAAACTGACCCCAGTTTTAAAAGTATACGTTTGTATACACGCATGACGGCAAGCGAAGTCCGTCGTCAACTAATTGAACAATTTGGTTACACAGAGGAAGAACTACCTTCATCAGAAACAATTCGACGAAAATTGAATGATTTAGGCTATACCTTAAAAAGAGTTCTGAAAACCAAGCCTATCAAGAAAATTCCCGAAACAGAAGCGATTTTTGAACAAGTTGAACAAATTAATAGTGAAGCTGACAATGACCCTCATACTCTGCGAATTTCCATTGATGCTAAGGTAGCAGTTAAGATTGGAGAATTTGACCGTGGGGGTAAAAATCGAATGCCAACCATCTCAGTAGACCACGACTTCCCGACGGAGATAACTCTGATTCCCTACGGCATTTTTATACCTGAATACAACGAGTTATTTTTATTCTTTGTTTCTTCCAAATTAACCGCTGATTGTATTGTTGATTTGCTTGAAAGCTGGTGGCAAACTGTCAAACACAGATTTGCTCATATTCAAAAACTGGTGATTAATCAGGATAATGGACCTGAAAATAATTCTCGCCGCACTCAATTTATGAAGCGGATTGTAGATTTTGGTACATCATCTCAACTGACGTTACAACTTGCTTATTATCCGCCTTATCATAGCAAATATAACCCGATAGAACGTTGTTTTGGCTGGTTAGAACAGCATTGGAATGGTAGTTTACTTGACACTGTTGAGACTGTACTGAATTTCGCCCAAACTCTCACATTTAAGGGTAAAAATCCGGTGGTCACATTGGTAGAAACAGTTTATTCTACAGGAGTTAAACTTACTACCTCCGCTATGGCAGAAATTGAAACACAGATTCACCGCCTCCCCAATCTCAGAAAATGGTTTGTAGAAATTTTTGCTAAACCCACATAGCTATTGGATCATTTTTTTTGTGGAGTTCTCTAATCGGAAGCTAAAGCAATGATGTTTGCCAGCTGTAATAGTAATTCATTCGTCATCTCTGAGTATTCATGCTCAGAGATGAACTCTTTTTTTAATCATTTTTATTTATGATTTTGAGAAAAAATTATATTGGTTAGTATTCAAAGTTTCTCTTAAAGTGAAATGAGCAATTGTGAATACACGTATTAAGAGATTACTTATGGAAAAGATTAATCACATTTCACAAATACTTGGTGAAACAACTGATGTAGAATCTTGGCTGATTCGAGCGGGACTAAAATTTTCTGATTTAGGTAATGATGCAACAAGTATTGCAATCCGCAAGCAATGGCGAGAGTACCAAGCCGCAGTTCAAAGGTGCTGTACAACCCTACACCAACCACCCTCATGTGTTCAACTCAGCGGCGACTATGCCAAGCTGAGAATACCTAGTGGTGCATCAACTTATTCGGAAGTTAAGGCGGTAAACTTTCCCTGGCGCGAGAGTGATTCCATTAGCTAATTAATAATCCTGTTGCACGCCCCCCACTACTGGCTTAACTTCCGAAAATGGATCAGTGCCACCGCCCCAGTTAAAATCACTAATTCGGAAGCTTATGCCGCCTAACTCCAACACCGGATTGTAACGCAAGGTGATGCCATAGGTGCGACGGCTATATTCCAAAATGTAGTCTGTGCTAGTTTCTGTGCCAGTATCTAAGTTGACAGATGTTTGAAAGCCTAAGCGAAAAGGGCCGTAGATTTGCTGTGATATTCCCGCAGTCAACACTTTGTTATCAACAAAGCGGTCAAACAAAAAGGGTGATAACCCGCTATTTAAGCCTTGAGAGAAACTAATATTAAAAGCGGTATAGTCGAAAAAAGGTCGAGAAAAATGACCAACTTGCCCTTGTAAGCCAATTGTACCAGTTAGGGTACTTTGGTTATCACCATTGGTGTAATAACTGCTAGTGCCTGTGAGGCTAGCGATCGCTTGCAAGTAAGGAACTACAGGGTTAGCCGTGTATCGTAATCCCTCTGTGGCAGTGGCTGGTAATGGTTTTCCCTGCCATAGCAACACCCCAGTACTGAGGATAGCGCTACTTTGTAAACGCCCTAGTGAGATGCGATCGTTTTCCCGCAATGGTTCTAATAAGTCTTGGCGATCGGTGTTGGCATTGATATATCGAGCGCTTGCCTGATAAGTGAGGTTGATGCCACTCCTGCCTAAAGGAATTACAGGAGAGGTAATAATGCCGCCAAGACTGCTTTGGACAGTTTGAAAGCCGAGAGTACCGTTATAAAAACGCTCGCGGTAGCCATACTCCAGATTCAATATGTGGGGAAGGGAATCGCCTAATATCTGGCGCAATCCTAACCTGGCCCGCAAATTATCTTCCACTTTGTCCAAGTTAAAACTAGTTAACTCCCCACTCCCCTCAAGTACTGCTCGTGGACTCAAAACAGAATTTATTTTTGTCTTGACAGCAAACAGTTCGGCTAAGTCACCCGTACCTTCTTGCACAGCTCTTTGTACTAGCAACTGGGGCGTAATCGTCCAGCGTGTCTGCTCTGTATCGATCACTGGAAAGCCACGCTCAATATACAAACCACCCCGATCTTCTCCATCATAGCCGGGGGAGACTATTGCAGGTGTAACATCCCGCTCTCGACGGTCAATAGTCTGCTCATTCACCGGAATTGGTAAGGAAATTCTTTGATCCAATACCAAACGCTGCTTCTGTGTCCTAATGCGGTCTACCAAGGGTGATTCTCGCGTCAGAGTTACTGTATCTGCACGCAACTCTAGTTCTGGGGGCGAAAAAGGATCATTGGTGATGCGAACATTCCTTGCTTGCCAGCCTTGTGGATAGAAGTCAACGTTTTCAGCTTCAAACCTGAGTCGATTGACTACACCCCCTGTTTTCGGTGGCGCGATGTTGCTTGCATCTGACTGACCACCAAGTGCAAAATCAATTCCTCCAGGGCTACTGACACCAGAAAGGGGCTGATTGGCTCTAATGCGATCGCTTGGTGGACGTCTTGGAACTCCACCAGCAGTTACATCAGTCTGTGAGAAAGCAAAATCTGTTTGTGTTGAAGGGACGTAAATTTCTCCTCTACCATTTTCCAGTTCCCCACTATCTTGAACAAAGTTATAGGTAAAGCGTTGTCCACGCAGTATCTGATCGCCCCGTGTTAAAGTGACGTTGCCTTCCCCCGCAGCAATCAAGTTGTCCAAATTGACTTGCAGGCGATCGGCATCCACCACCGCCCCATCAAATCGCACAATTACATTACCTACAGCTGTAATAATTCGCTGTTGCTCGTCATACTCTTGGCGATCGGAAGTTACTTCTACAATTCTTGGTCTAGCTGGCGCAGTTGTACCAGGTTGACTTTGTGGCTGATTAGTGGTGTTAGCCTCTGGTGTAGGCGTTGGTACTTGGCTTTGTTGTTGGACTTGGGACTTAAATTCTACAGTAATGGGCGTTGAGAGTTGGTTTGTGGGATTACGAGACTTGAATGTTATAAAATTTTGTACTGATTGAGAATTAGGTGTTAGATCAGCAGATACAGAGATATTTTTTTCTTGTGCAGACTGTTGTGCAACAACATCACGTTGCTGTTTTTGTTGGGTTAACTTCTCAGCTAAAATTTCCCCCCTAGACTCGACTAACTTATCGCGGTTTGTAACACTTGGGACAATTTGAAGAGGAAGCGGAGATTTGGCAACAAGGGGATTTGGGGAAACTCTATAGCTAAAGCTAGCATCCAAAAGGGTTTGTTTTTCTGCATTACTAGAGTTTGGATCTAGCGTAGACGCAAAGCGGCTTGTCGTTAGACCTCGCTGACCGAGTTTTTGAGCAGGTTCACTTTTTGCGTCTAGGTCGGAAACCTCTGCTGCAACTTTTATTGGCAATGCAGTAGCTTCCCTTTGAGCCTTGCGTTTACGCAACGCCGACATTAAGAGAATTTCCGAGCGCTGTACACCGACGCTCGAACTTGTCTTTGTGTCTTTTTTATCTTGGCGATTAGAGGTTGTAACCTCCTGCGTAGGATAACCAACGACTAGCGACTGCCCCAAAAGCGCAGCACTTCCAGAATTAGCGAGTGGGGAAGTTTCTGGTGAATGAGGTACAGAGGAAGTTTCGGCTACTACCAAGTCATCCTGAGTTGAGTTGAGAGGAGTTGGTAATTGCGGATCACTCTTGATGTTACCTGCAATTGGCAACTGAGCCAAAACCTTGGGCTGCTTGGATTTGTCTGTCTTTTCATGTATTCCAGTATCTACACCTGAAAGAAAATTAGTATGACTAGCAGATGAGGCGGGATTTACAGTTTGTAAAGATTCGACGATAGGAGGCGAATCGGGTGGCAGAACTGGATGAAGCATATTTGAGCAAAATCGGGCTAACAAACAGCCAAATGACGAAGGGAAGGATAAACATACATTCTGCCTTCCGACTGTTGCCTTCTGCTACCTGGAGGAAGAAACTTACTAACTTTCGCTTAGTAAGTTTCTATGGCGTTTAGTATTTTCCGCCTTCCAAAGTCGCGGATGATTTATCGGCCTTTTACTCTAAGTCCCGGCGACCGGGGTTACGAGCGGGATCGTTCGACAAAAATCCGAAGATGAAGATAGCTACAAAGAAGGCAACAACAATATAAACAGCGATTTTTAAAGTCAGCATAGAAATATCTCCAACTGGGTAAAACAAAAAGAGCTTTTCTTTCAGGATCTGCTATGCAGAAAAGATAGCTACTTTATATTACCCAAATCTCGTCCCTTTTTAGAGGACTCTGGGGATTTGGGAGTGGGGACTTGAGATTAGGTACTAGCAGTGTCTACCTTACGGTTATTGAAAATGGTGCAAGATGTCAGCTGTCTGACTTTCAGATGACCCCAAGAAATAAGCTGTTAAGCAAATAAGATTGCACATTGAGATCGCAGGGGGGCAGGGAGCAAGGGAGAAGGTTTGCAGCCTTAATTAGCATGAAAATTGTGCAATTTAAATGACGATTAGCTTAACTCAGAGATTGTTTACTCTTATGACGTTCACTGACGGCAAAAGTTTCTTAAAAAAAGCCTAGAGGTTAGAGGGTATCGGTTACAGGAAATAATTTTCCTTGTCCCCAATCCCCAGCGACGCACTAAGTTTCGACTGCGCTCAACTACCTCGACTGGTGAGCGTATTCGAACCATGTCGTACCACTTCCCTACGGGACGCTACGCGAATGTGGAAGCAAGCTACGCAAAGCGTCTCAGAGAGAAGTGTCCCCAATCTCCTATTTTTCAGCTTGAAATAATGCTTAAGTCTTTGCTAATTCGGTTTTTAATTACTCGTGCAGGTATGCCTACAGCAACGGAGAAAGGAGGAATATCTTTATTGACAACTGCTCCCGCACCAATAACACTACCTTTGCCGATAGTAACACCATCTAATACTGTTACTCCATGCCCTAGCCAACAATCATCTTCAATTACAATTCCCTTGCGAGTAATAACACCTTGGTATTTAATTGGCTCTATCGGATCGGCAAAATTATGATTATTGGCATATATCCCTGAGTTGGCAGCAATCAAGCAGTATTTACCGATTTTAATGTCTCCTGGCCCCTCAATACACACATTGGGAGCAATAAAGGTATGTTCATCAATAAATATTGATGTATTTTCCAAACACCCTATATCAACGTTACGCTCAATAGCGACTTTATTTGCTAGATGAATTCTATTATTTTTGTGTCCTCTAGCATCCATCCGCACACCCTTGAAAATATAGACTTCACTGCCTATCTCAATACAAGAACTACCATTAAATTCAACACCATTTTGAATATATACTTGGCTGCCTATGTGGGCGAAAATACTACGATATCCCAAATTACGCAACTTTGACCCTAGCAGAAGTGTCGGGATCTCTCCTAACATCGTTGTTACTAAAAGTTCTTGCATGCGCTGCAATTGTGAAAGGTATTGCTTGTTATGCATGGCTATATATCTCTTCAATCAATTATTGTTGACAGTTGTTTTGGCTGTATCCTAATCTTCTGAGCAATACCAAGAGCATCAATCAGTATCCGTTGACACAGAAGTAAAATTAACTGTGTCACTGAAATTTCTCCATATTTCTGAGATGTTTTCCAATATTTGAAAAACCAGAGTTTGACTATGTGAACTATTCTGGAACTGAAATGTGTAGAATCGCTTAATTGATATGCACAATTGATTGCTTGAAGTGGCTAGTACAGTACGTCGTCAATCAAACTACTATTTTAATAACAAGTTGTTCAACTGCTTAAAGTTTGGCAAGCTTCCACCACATTGTATTAGAAACTTTTGTACTATATGTACATAAAAATTTGGCTTCTTTTTCACCAAAGCAAGCAATTAACGAAACAATTTCAGTGCATTACCGAAGAAGAATTCAGGAGTCAGGAGCCAGAATGGGCTAAACCTTAGCTATCCGCTAACAGAATTGAATTCTGAACGAAAGAGTGGAGGAATCATGATAAGACAGCCCCCGACTTCAGTCGTGGAGAAGAAAAAAGTATTCCTTGCTTGAAACCCCTGACAACTCTTGGAGACGCTAAAAGCGAGCAGACATGGGGTATTCTGACTCCTGAATTCTGACTCCTTTTCATAAGGTCAAATCTCAGACTATCAAGTTGTTTGATGGGGAAATTTGCTGGTTTAGATTGGATACTGTTTTGGTTATCTGGCAAATTTGAAAAGCTTGTTATGCAATTAGGAATAGATTTGTTTACCTTAAAGCCACTTATTTACAAGCGGTTTTAGTCTTTTGAAACAACTCAGTTTTACAAGCTATTTTGCAACAAAAAATACATTTAACTAGACTATATTCAAAATTTAGATAAAATTTATGCCTAGCATGACAATGTAATTATTGTTGGGTTTCTTAGGGTATTTGTGCCTAAGTAAAACCCAATTATGGTGGATTATCTCCCACATCAGCCATCACATTGAAGTTAACCATCGGTGCAAACAAGTAAGCGCTTCCCCGACTGCTATGACGGCTTTCTTGCAACGAATTTCTAGAGTATGCTGCTCCAATCATGTTGCACATGGATGATTTACAAACTAACCAATTCACGTTTTTAATTACATGAATAGCTTTTAATAACAATTGTTTTCAACGATAACACATTTTATTTTTAGTGGAACATTCTCATGAAATAAGTAGATTTTCAGGTCGCTTGTTGATGAGAATGATGGAAATAAGTTAGTTTTTTTACTGGAGCGATGCCTAGGTTGGGCAAAGCCTAAGCTACTTTATAATAATTTTATACACTTAGACAAAATCCCTTAAAGGCGAGAAGTAAAAAATGCTGTAGGCAGTTACTTGGTATTGGCATTTTTGTTTATATTTCTAGCGTTGCTTGCCCAAGTAATTTTATGATATTGTGTGAAATTCAGAATGATATCTACTATACTAATGACACCCTATTCTGGAAAAATCTAAAAACTTTCCTCTTCCCTATTACTGACAATTTGTATATCACCCATTCGGGTGAGCCAAGCGGGTGATGCGTGCTTGATACTACTTGTTATAAATTTTATTGTAGAGAAAACTAAAACGTAGCTTAGTTTCTAGGAGAAGTCCACAAAACAACATTAAATTCCCCAAATTGAGGTATCGGTTTTAACTCACACACTTGGTTCAAATTATGGCTTTAATTAAAGATATTGTGCAAGAATCTCTAACTAGCGGTTATCTAAGTGTTGTAGCAGAAGATCAAGTGCGATCGCAACTTCAAAGTAATTATGACTCAGAAGACCTAGATGCCTGGATCATTTTACAGCGAGCTATTGCAGGAGGTGATGTCAAACAAGAGTCGCGCCGAAAAAAAGCTTCTCTATCTCCTAAAGCTAAGGACGCTTCATCGAGTATCAAACTTGCTTATCAAATGGCCGCGGAGATTGCTTATGCAGCTGCTGTAGCTCTGTCGATGACCAAAAATACTAAAGATCAGCCTTCACTAGGTGCATAAAATAATACCTTGCTAAGTTATTTTCCTGGTTTAGGGCTAATATTTAATACCAAGCAGTTAGAGTAGGCGTAACCCGCTACAGGCATCGCTTTTCCTGGTTAACTGCTTGGTACAGTTTTTAAACGATCCAATTTTAGGCTATGTCTATGAGAAGCTATGCCTCTGCCTAACCTTAAACCAGTCTTAACCGAAGAATTACATATAGCGGTTTACGTACAGGTAAGGTAAAGAAAAAATAATTAGCCACAGAGTAGGTTAGCACAGCTGTGCTAGCCTACTTTCTTGATGGAGTAATTTTTTAAAAAATAATTAAATATTTCACTTTCCTAGAAGCAGCTATAAAGAATTTTCACTCTCAGCTAACACTCTAGAATTGATCCCCGGAAGCAATACTAAAATAAATATAAATTATTTATTCAAAACTAGATTTTTTTAAGTGATAGATGCCAGTAAATGATTAAATCTTAATATACCAAGTACATGGCTAGAGTTACGCATAGAATTAGAAACACCTTGGTGTAAACTTTAGCAACTAGGTTAAAAAAATTCTCAATGCTTAACAAAGTCATAGCTTTTTCACAAAATATAGTATAAAGAATTGGCAACATTGGTAAAGAGAGTAAACAATAACCATAGCTAAACTTGGAGTTTTGCCAACCTATGCAGCCAATTCGCACGTTTAACGTATCACCTTCATTACCGCCGCGGCTCGAACCACTACGGCGGCTAGCATATAACTTGCACTGGGATTGGAACGTTGACACTAAAGATTTATTTCGTCGGTTAGATTCTGACCTGTGGGAGTTTAGCCATCATAACCCAGTGTTAATGTTGGGTACTATTTCTCAATCGCGGCTTCTGGAAGTTGTTGAGGATGAGGGCTTTCTAGCGCAAATGGATCGAGCTGACCGACAGTTAGACGATTATTTGCAAGAGCGCACCTGGTATCAGAAACAGAGGGAGCAGAAACCAAAGGAATGCTACGCTTATTTTTCGGCGGAATTTGGGCTTGTAGATTGTTTGCCCGTCTATTCTGGGGGCTTGGGTGTTCTGGCGGGGGATCACCTCAAATCTGCCAGTGACTTGGGGCTACCCCTTGTAGGTGTAGGCTTACTGTATCAACAAGGCTACTTTGCCCAGTATCTTAATGCCGATGGCTGGCAGCAAGAACGCTACCTGCTCAACGATTTCTACAATATGCCTTTGCATCTAGAGCGCAATGCCGACGGTTCAGAACTGCGGATTGCGGTAGATTATCCAGGACGCAAAGTATATGCCAGAGTTTGGCGCGTACAGGTAGGAACAGTGCCCCTGTATCTGTTGGACACCAATATTGAACCAAACAATACTTACGACCACGACATCACAGACCAGCTGTATGGTGGCGACATCGATATGCGTATCCACCAGGAAATCATGCTGGGGATCGGTGGTGTGCAAATGCTTAAAGCTCTGGGGCTAAAAGTCACTGCCTACCACATGAATGAAGGTCACGCTGCCTTCTCTGCTTTAGAACGCATCCGCTTGCTGATTCAGGAAGAGGGACTGAATTATCTCCAAGCAAAACAAGTAGACGCTTCCAGCAATATCTTTACTACCCACACGCCAGTACCAGCAGGGATTGACTTGTTCGCTCCTGACAAAATGCTGCATTACTTGGGGTACTATGCAGAGATATTTGGGTTGCTCAAAGAGCAATTTTTAGGATTAGGGCGCGAGAATACAGGCGATTTATCTGCGCCTTTCAGTATGGCAGTGCTAGCGCTGAAAATGGCAACATTTTCTAACGGTGTCGCCCAACTGCACGGTGTAGTGTCAAGGCAAATGTTCCAGGGCTTGTGGCAAAATGTGCCAGTAGAGGAAGTGCCGATCGCAGCAATTACTAATGGTGTTCATGCTCGCAGTTGTGTTGCCAAATCTACTCAAGAGTTATACGATCGCTACCTTGGGCCAAACTGGTCATCAGCACCACCAGATAGCCCATTATGGGATCGAATGGAAGCCATACCCGATGAGGAGTTGTGGCGTAATCACGAACGCTGCCGCTTAGATATGGTTTTGTATGTGCGAGAGCATTTGGTCAAGCATTTGACCGATCGCGGCGCTTCGGCTTCCGAAATTATCCAGGCCCAAGAAGTTTTAGATCCTTACGCTTTCACCATTGGTTTTGCCCGCCGCTTTGCCACCTACAAACGCGCCACCCTCTGGATGCGCGATCTGGATCGCATTAAGCGGCTTCTCTTGGCTAACAAAGACCGGAAGGTGCAATTTGTCATTGCTGGTAAGGCACATCCTAAAGATATTCCCGGTAAAGAACTGATCCGCGACATCAATCACTTTATCCACGAACAAAACTTAGAAAAACAGGTAGTGTTTGTCCCCAATTACGACATTCACATCTCCCGGTTGATGGTTGCGGGTTGCGATATTTGGTTAAACACACCGCGTCGTCCACGGGAAGCCTCTGGTACTAGTGGCATGAAAGCTGCAATGAATGGCTTGCCAAATTTAAGTGTACTAGATGGCTGGTGGGATGAAGCTGATTACGTCCGCACAGGCTGGGCAATTGGACATGGAGAGAATTACGACGATCCTAACTACCAAGACGAAGTAGAAGCAAATGCTCTCTACGAGTTGTTAGAGAAGGAAGTTGTACCGTTATTTTACGAACATCGGGATACTGATGGTTTGCCCCGTCCGTGGGTTGCCAAAATGAAGGATGCAATTCGATTGAATTGTCCGTTCTTTAATACAGCGCGGATGGTAGGAGAATATGCTGGGAGGGCTTATTTCCCGGCTAGCGATCGCTATCATACCCTGACTGTTGATAACTATGCCCCTGCGAAAGAACTAGCTGCTTGGAAAGAAAAACTGGGCGAACACTGGTTTGACATCAAAATCAAAGATGTTGATGTATCGGCAGCTTCAGACATTGAGGTTAACCAAACTGTTGCTGTCAAAGCCAAGGTTGACTTAGCAACTTTGACGAATGATGATGTGCAGGTGGAGTTATATCAAGGTGCGATCGATGCCAATGGTGATATTGTCAATGCTGTGCCAGTGGTAATGGATTACCAAGGTGAAGATGGACAGCAATTAAGTATTTACACGGGTAATATCACTTATACTGCTTCTGGGTTGCAAGGCTTGTCTTTGCGTGTATTACCGAAAAATAAAAATCTGGCTAATCCTTATGAACCAAGGTTGATTGCTTGGGCAGAATAAGAGTGCTGAGTAGTTGTTGAATACTCAAGATTAGGCGTTGCTGATTTTTTAGCAACGCCTTTTATATCAAACATTTTCAGGTAGATAATTAATATCTAGTAGCTGATCTAAAGTGTAAATACAAGATTGAGGTAAGTTATCTAGTTTGCCTTCAGTTTTATCAATTACATATCCTAATGCATCATCATAAATTGATGCTAACTCTTTTTCTAAAAATTGATATAAATTAGTTGTCAAGTTACGTTTTAATTCATTCCTAAAACTTCTAATTTCTGCTTTCCAATGTCCAGAATTATATGGAGTTTCTTCTGTCCAATATTGCAGCAATAAAAGATGTCTAATAATTTGTTCTAATAAATTAGCGACCTTGGCTTTGTCTCTACGACCCAAATTTTCTAGATCCTCTATTAAATTTTCTAAATCAAGTTTTTCTAAATGGTTAGCTTTCAATAGTTTGATTGTTTCTTCTAACCACAGATTCTCATCAATTTCATAAAGCTCTTTTAAACTCAAATTAGAACTAACTCCTTGCATAAAACCTCTTTGAGTTAAATCTGACGAGATTACAATTTTAGGCTAACATTCTTTGTGGAATGACAATGTAGCCAGTGGTGCGATCGCCTAAAACTAAATTACGTTGTTCTCCCCAATACCACCAATAAGCAGCAACATAAGCGCAAATTAAGCTATCTAGTTTATCTTCGGTTGCTTTGAGGGCTGCGCCTGTAGTGGGTATTTCCAGAAGGAACGTAGGGCTATCGCAGAGGCACAGAGCAGGAGAAAGAGAGGGGAGGATATCGAGAAGATAATTTTGGAGTTTGATTAATTCTAGGCGGCGATCGCTGAGGCGTCCTTTTTTATATTTGAGGATGCGTTCTAAGTTGAATAGGTTAACGATCGCTGGGTGGGGAAAGACTTCTATTTGATATCTGCTGAGTTTTTGCGGTTCAATGGTGGGTGCATGTGCAAAACCGCGTGATTCTAATTCTAAGCCAAAGTTGATGGTGCGTTCTGCAAAGGGTAGGTTTTGATTCGCTGGGTAGCATCCTGCATGATATTTACCAAAGTACTTGTGGCTGAGTTTGTCGGGGAGGCGACTCCCGGTAGCGTTGGGTATGAGGGTAGGTGCATCTACGGCGATGATGGCTGGTTCATCTGGTTGTACGCTTTGATCAATCCAGGTGAGGATGTCTGCAATGGCTTCTTTGCGGTCTAAATCAAGTAGTTGCAGTTGCCCATCTATCCATTCTAAAGAGCATAGTCCACTTGGTTGTGATTTCCAGCCTAAATCAATGCCAATAAATTTCATGGTCATAACACAAATTTGCGATTATTTTCGCACTTTTGGGCAACCATTTACCTAAATTTACTTGCTAAAAATCGTGAGAAATAATCTTATAATCTTAACCAGCTTGCCTTAATTTATTTTATCTGACAATAAGTTGATCAAGATTATTCCTATGAAAATTTTATTTTTACATCCCAATTTCCC
The DNA here is from genome assembly GCF_023734775.1 of Nostoc cf. commune SO-36. Classification (NCBI taxonomy): domain Bacteria; kingdom Bacillati; phylum Cyanobacteriota; class Cyanophyceae; order Nostocales; family Nostocaceae; genus Nostoc; species Nostoc commune. Next base: position 1,683,579 of record NZ_AP025732.1, read on the forward strand.
CTCGCAATTTCGCAATTTAGCGATAGTTTTAGGTAAAGATCCTAATCACCAAGTCGTCTTTGGGACAAATCGTCGTGAAGGCGAAATACCTGGCGTTTTTAAAGCTATTTATACTCCTTCTCGTGAAGCTGCTCCCCAAACCCACCACTATGTTCGCAACCTGGAAAATGCTGTTCTTACTGCACAGGCTGTCTATCGCGTGTCAGAAAAATTAAAAGCTGAAGGTTTCGTTCCAGATATAGTTTATGGACATTCTGGTTGGGGGCCAACTTTATTTATGAAAGATATTTTCCCCAAAGCTGAATTATTGTGTTATTTCGAGTGGTTTTACCATGCTTACGGTTCGGATGCAGATTTTGATCCCAGTGAACCACTGAATGCTGATGATGAATGCCGCATACGTGTCAAAAATGCACCGATTTTGACTGATTTATATAGCTGCGATCGCGGTCTTTCTCCAACCAATTGGCAGCGTCAGCAATTTCCTAAAGAATATCATAGCAAACTCACTGTCATGCATGATGGTGTTGATACCCAATATTTTGTCCCTAAACCAGGCGCAAAGTTAGTTTTACCAAGAATAAATCTCGATCTTTCTCATGTGGAAGAGTTGGTAACTTATGTGGGGCGCGGGATGGAACCTTACAGAGGTTTTCCGCAGTTTATGGAAACAGTGGCGCTACTTCAGGAGCGACGACCTAACTGTCATGTGGTAGTTGTAGGAGAAGATCGGGTCGCTTATGGCAAGAATCTTCCTGATGGTCAGACTTATAAACAATTAATGTTGGAAAAATTATCTTTGGATTTATCAAGGCTGCATTTTACAGATAGGCTTCCTTACAATGAATATCTTCAAGTTTTGCAAGCTTCGTCTGCTCATATTTATTTAACTCGTCCTTTTGTTTTATCCTGGTCAATGTTAGAAGTAATGTCAGCAGGATGTTTGCTAGTAGCTTCTAACACTTCGCCAGTATTGGAGGTCATAAAGGATGGAGTAAATGGACTTTTGGTAGATTTCTTTTCTCCCCAGAATATTGCTGATAGGGTTGAAGAGGCGCTGAATCACCCTCAAGAGATGCAAGCAATTCGTGCGAATGCGCGAGAGACAATTTTAAAGCGTTATGATTTAGCGAAACTTTTACCACAGCATTTGCAATGGATGTTCGCTGGTAAAATTTCTGATAGTTTGAAAAAGCGCCCAAATTCTAAAGGATTTGCTAGAAGTTAGATGACATTTGTCATTAGTCATTGGTCATTAGTTACAACCAACAAAGGACAGATGACTAATCGCAAATAAATAAAAGAGCGATATTTAAGATGCGAATTATTTTTACTATTGCCCATTTTTTCAAACCTACCAGTGAAGGTCGCCATGCTTCTCAGCGCAAAGACCCACAACCTCGGTTGCAAGCGCTAATTAAAAGCCTTACTGCCTTACACCAATTATTTGGTAAATCTCAAACTATCATTAACATTGCTCAACGACTAGCTTTCCCTGTTAATCAGTCGCAGTGTCACGAAATAGATATTGTTATTTGTACAACCCAAAACAATCATCTCCTAAATCAGCTTTCGTTACCATCTCATTTATACAAGCATCACTCTACTAATGTAGAACCTCTACTTTTAGGGTTTGAGTGTCAAGCTGTTTTACAAAGTTGTCTCGGTCATTATGATTACTACTGCTTTATTGAAGATGACCTAATTATCCATGACCCTTGGTTTTTTATAAAATTAAATTGGTTTACCCAACAAGCTGGTGATTTAAATTTGCTCCAGCCAAATCGTTATGAAGTTTCTCCTTACGGTTTAGTTCACAAAGCTTACATTGATGGGGATTTAGCTTTGCGAGTAACTGCTCCCTTTCAAAATGTGCAGGAGCAACAGGAACTCAAGGGTACAATTCTGAATGCACCAATTACCTTTCGTCGTGCCCTTAACCCTCACGCCGGCTGCTATTTTTTGAATGCAAATCAGATGGCTTATTGGGCTAATCAAAGTTATTTTCTTGACCGGGATATCAGCTTTGTTGGGCCTCTAGAAAGTGCTGCTACTTTAGGAATCATGAAAACATTCCGAGTTTACAAAACCTCACCGGAGCAAGCAAGTTTTTTGGAGATTCAGCATTCTGGAACAGGATTTCTGGGGCTAATTGGCGGACAAGTAGGTTTAGCAGATAAGTAAATTTAATTTTAGACTTTGGTAAGGAAGATTAGTGCGATCGCTATCTTTAAAATTTTTCTACAGTTCTATAATCTTTGGTCTTCTGGGTGCAAACTGTACCAACCATGCCAATGACGAACTGCTAGCCAAACGGCTGAAAGCAAACCCGCTAAACTAAGGGTTAATCCAGTGAACGGTACTAATAATCCGAAGATAGGTAGCACTGCCCCAGCAATCGTAGCAACGATCGCAGCCAGAGAAGCCCTGCGACTGGCTCCCAATCCCCATGTTAAAATTAGTAAAAGGATGGAAATTAAAGTCCAAGCCAACTGAGCATCGATAAGGCGAGCTAGATAGGTTAAAGTCAATAGACAAGCAAAGAAAATACTAGCAGCGATCACAATATTTTTGAAACTCATTGGCAGTGACAAATATAACAATAATATCCACCACAAAAATATTGCTGGTGCTAGCAATAAAAGCCGCGGAATAATCCCCGTGTGACGAATGGGTTCGGTGTTGGTAAACACTCCAAAGGGATTTTTGACTGAAACATTATCATCAAATATCCAAGCAAACTGAGTACTGCGTCCGTTAACTTTAATCTCATTCGGTACAACACCACTAGCAAAATCAGCCGGGGCAAAGTTAGCAATTGCTGTGAGGCGAAAATTAGAAAGCAACTGTCCCGTTGCGCTATAAACCCAACGAGGCCCGCCTTGAGCCTGATAGGTAACTCGAAAGGTAGTTTCTTCACCCGGTTGGAGCCGAAAGGGAAAGCCATTGTCTCCCGTATTGGTTTGTTGTAACCTAGTACCGTCACGCTCAACTTTGTAGCTAGCAAGCAGTGTGTAGCCATTGGGCGGCGGTGCTTCAAAGAAAAAATCCTGGTACTAACAGAACTAATACTAGAGTTAAATGCTGTAATCCCCGCAATAGTTGGGAATAACGCACAGCCCATTCGCCGATGAATATTACTTGTTCCGGCTGGCTGCGACGGAGAGAAAAACTGATCAGTGCAATTGCAACTCCCAAAGCTACGATCAAAAATACTAATAACAGTGAAGCTTTGAGCGCCTCGGTTCCAAATTGAACAAGCTCAATCGGATGCGTCAAATCAGGTAATCCGGGAATACCTTGAGCAGAAGATGACATCGGCTTAATTTTTGCAGAATTTGGAGAACCAGACCGATAAAATCTCTTAAAAGTTTCTGGAAAGAGGTATAAATTATTCTCCAATCCCTAATTTAACTTTGTGTATTCAGAATTTCCTGTAATTTTTTATAATGATAGCCATGATAAGCTTAAATGAAGAACTGAACTAGTTGAAGAAACGAAAAATAGAAGTAAAATCAAAAACCCGGTCATAAAGACCGGGTTTTTGAGTGGAAACAATGGGGTATATTCCCCGAAGGTTTGTTATAGAAGTTCAGTATAATATCGATGCTCTGATATTTACTACGACTCCGTTGTTACCGATTCCGGAAAATTAGCTAAAAATTTTTGAGTAGCCTTTCTTTGTCTCTCAAAATACAACAACGGACTGGTAGCGTCAGCGTGTAGGATTGAAAAATATCAATTTTCCGGCTTTTGCTAATGAACAATCCATTTGGTAGCTGGCAAGAATGGCTAACAGTATTCGCCTATTTAGGTTTCACTGCCTTCATTATTTGGCGCGTGTTTACCGCCGAGAAGAATTAAAAAAGCTGCATATCATCTTACCAGGGCTTTTTTGCTCAAAGGGCAAAATAGTCCCACCTTGTTGAACCTTGACTCTTTTACGACAATTATAAATCTCGGTAGGTCTTTTTACTCCATCTACACTAACGGCAGCCCTGTATTCCCAATAATTTTTGGCACTTCGGTTGATGCTGAGAATGCAAATCTGGTGGTAATCGTTATTGCGACATACAGATGCAAATGCCGGATTTACCACGGAGCAAGGCAGTATTAATAGCAACGCCAAAAATATTATGCATTTAATCCTGTTCATAAAAATTCTTTAACATGACATTATTTGGAAATATTATGAAGTTTTTAAACTATTTTAGTTGAGTCAATTACTTTTTATATCTTGACAGACTCAAGATTACAACTCCCCAGCACATAAATCATAGAGTAGTAGCAAAAAAGCTCACAATGCTTTATGTGATATTTTCTGCTAAAAATACTAAGTTAAATTGAACCATACCCAAATACCTTTTCGACTTTAAAGGTAAACATTTAGTGCATCTGTTCATGTACCATACCCTAATACCAATTCGTAATATCCTGCGATAAGCCGCCTTTGCGCGTCTGCGTAATGAGAAATTAAGATTACATCTCGATGGATTTCCACCATTTGTATCTGTAGTCTTATTTTGGAGAATTGATATAACAAAATATGTGCAAAAAAAGTCAGTTGTAAGGGCGATAAAAATTGCAACCAAAAATAAATTTGATAAATCTTGGATTGTACGCTGTTTTGCAGCAATATTACTCTTTGGTCAAGTGTGGCTACATTTCCTCCAAGGAAAAACTTACTATCGCAAGATCCTACAACATCTCGTTACCTCTGGGCCAGGTTCTATTTCTCCAGTTCTGCTTGTGAACGGTTTTGCAGGAATGATTTTTACCATTCAAACAGCGAGGGAATTAATACGATTCGGGGCTGAAAATGCTGTAGGAGGTGCTTTTGCCCTAGCTTTTTGTAGAGAATTGGCTCCAATTTTGACCGCTAGTATTATGGCAGGACAAGTTGGTTCCGCTTTTGCAGCAGAAATAGGTGCAATGCAAGTCACCGAGCAAATTGACGCACTTTATATGCTCAAAACTGATCCAATTGATTATCTAGTACTTCCTAGAGTAATTGCTTGTTGTTTGATGGTACCTTTGATGACGATTTTGGCTTTAGTTACAGGCATCATCGGTGGAGTCTTTGCAGCATCAAAATTTTACCAAATTCTTCCCGAAACATTTTTAGAATCAGTCAGAAATTTTTTAGAGCCATCAGATTTGTTTATTATTTTGTTAAAAGGGTTTATTTTTGGAGTACTGGTTGCTATCATTGGCTGTAGTTGGGGGTTAACTACAAAAGGCGGAGCAAAAGAAGTAGGAGAATCTGCAACAAAAGCAGTTGTTATTAGTTGGGTGTCAATTTTTATCATAGATTTTTTCCTCTCTCTACTGTTGCTTGAACAGCCTACATTTTGAACTAGTTACTAATTTGTAATACTTACCTCTGACGAGAAACAAGCTATGTAATTCGCAATTTTTGGGTTTAATTCCCAAACTTTTGGAGGCGCACTCACGTAGCTTTATTTAATTCGAGGTCTAAATAAGAATCTGCAACAGTTTTTAATTACAAATTACGTTAACGAGTCTGTGAACCGCTAGCTTTTTCGCGTATAATTCATCACGTTATCGGAATTTGGGAATATATTAACTTGTAGATTAGCGCACCTAAAGCTAAACCTCCCAATGAAAAGATAGACGTAGTATAAAAGGCTAACCCTTCCCTAAGACCCGCTCTTTGAAAATCTATCCTGACTAATATAGTCGCTGAAACTATGAGTAAGGTATCAAGAAATACCCGAAACCAAGCAATCATGATAAAGAACAAGAAAGCTGCTAAGACGGCAACACCGAAAGACCTCGTATTTGATTGAAGCAAAATACTGTAGTAGTATGTCATTTTCGGCCAAGGAGCAGTCAACGTTACCATTAAAATCAAGATAGCAATTACAGTTGCCACCCACACAAATAGAGGAGCGCGTGTTTCAGATATTACCCAGCCTAAAGTACTGTAACTAAGCAGTACTAGCGCCAGAGACACCCAAGGAACTCTTTTAAAAATTGACATGGGTTGATATTCCTAGTACAGGATAAAGGTCTGATTGCACAAGTAAGATACGTAAAAAAATTAACACAGATAAACATAGATTCTCATAGGGTGGGATACACCAGCACAGATGTGCTACTATACCCAATACTCATTCAAATGAGAATTGCGATAAAAGGGGCTTTTGACCGTATGGGTATCAGTGAAACAAGAAACTAAAAGTTCTTGCCGATAAAATTATGTAGATTTTGACTATATGGCTTAGACTGGTAAGTCTATCATCATATTTCTTATAGCTTCAATCAATAGGCTGTTATGCTCCTCCAAAGAAAGCCAAACAAGTTTGTCAAGAATTGCGGTAGAAAGTAGTTAATAATATTGTTAAACATTTGTAAACTATTAGCAGCCGAGTAGCCGCGTGTCATATATTGTTAAGGAATTATCATGAGACAACTTGTTATTGCTGAACGCGTATGCCTCATTGGTCATATCGTGTCAAAAGCTTTTGGACTAGTAGGGATGCTACTGGTCGTTCCTAATTCGCAAATAATTTTAAACTTATCGCAGGTTGGAGAAACTGCCATACAGTTGAGTATGGCTGGTGGCGGTGTAGTTGATATTATATTGGGGACAGTAGCTGTCTCTATTTATGCTTACCGGACGTTAGGATTAGGAACTTGGCTAGCATTTATGCTGCCAGCTATGTTTATCTCTTTGGGAAGTGAGCTACTAGGAACTAGTACAGGTTTTCCATTTGGTGATTATAGTTACTTGAGTGGCTTGGGCTATAAGATTGCAGGGCTAGTTCCTTTCACAATTCCTTTATCTTGGTTTTATGTTGGGCTGTCGTCTTACTTAATTGCAAGAACTGGTTTGAAAGTGGCTCAAAAACCCAGTTGGGGGCGCCATATTGCTGCTATAGCCATTGGTGCTTTACTCTTCACTTGCTGGGACTTTGCCCTTGAACCAGCTATGAGCCAAACTTCTCTGCCCTTTTGGTATTGGGAACAACCAGGAGCTTTCTTTGGAACACCTTACCAGAACTATGCAGGTTGGTTTGGTACTAGCGCACTGTTTATGAGTGTGGCAGGATTATTGTGGAGAAATACCTCAATTAAATTAGAGCGATCGCAACTCAATCTGCCTTTAGTAGTTTATTTAACTAACTTTGCCTTCGCCGCCGGACTCAGCTTGGCCGCTGGGTTTTCCATTCCTGTGTTACTCGGCTTATCGCTAGGTGTGACTCCTGCCGTGGTGTTGTGGTTAAGGAGTTCAACCACACCCTCTGAAGTTGCTGTTGAACCAGTAAGCAAAGAAGTGTCAGTAGCGAAGGTTGAAGTTGCCTTGAAATAAGCTGATAAGTTAGAGACTTGGTACTGGGAGACAAGGAGAATAACCCATACCCAATGCCCAATGCCCAATGCCCAATGCCCAATGCCCAATGCCCAATGCCCAATGCCCAATGCCCAATGCCCAATGCCCAATGACTAATGACTAATGACAACGCTTTGATAGTAGAAAGCGCTATCTCCCTTTTATTGCTACTTATACAAGTACCAGCAACGGCGATTCTGTTTTCGCGTTTGTTAAAGGGGCCAAGACGCCATCCTCCAATAGAACCCCAACAGCCTACACCTGAGCTTTTAGGTAGGGTTAGTGTCATAGTTCCCACATTAAACGAGGCGCTTCGCATTAGCCCTTTGTTGGCTGGTTTAAGTCAGCAAAGCTATGAAGTTCGGGAAATTATGGTCGTAGACAGTAAGTCTAGTGATGGTACGCCAGACTTGGTAAAAGCCTCACAACAGAAAGATCCGCGCTTTCGCTTGATGACAGATGATCCGTTGCCCTCTGGTTGGGTGGGTCGTCCTTGGGCGTTGCATAATGGTTTTCTATATAGCTCAGAGGCTAGTCAGTGGTTTCTGGGGCTGGATGCTGATATCCAACCACATCCTGGTTTAGTTGCTGGTTTGGTGAAGACGGCCGAAGCACAAGGCTATGACCTCGTTTCTCTTTCACCCCAGTTTATCCTTAAATATCCAGGAGAGTGCTGGCTACAACCTGCTTTGTTAATGACTCTGCTTTACCGATTTGACCCAGCGGGGATCAATACAGAGCAGCCAGAACGGGTGATGGCAAATGGGCAGTGTTTTTTGTGTCGTCGCTCTGTTTTAGCTGCTGTGGGTGGTTACAGCAGTGCGAAGAGTTCTTTTTGTGATGATGTCACTTTGGCACGGAATATTGCTATCCAAGGGTATAAGGTGGGCTTTTTAGACGGTGCAAAGGTGCTGAAGGTACGGATGTATGAAGGAGCGATGGATACGTGGAAGGAATGGGGGCGGAGTCTTGACTTGAAAGATGCAACTTCTCGTTCTCAGTTGTGGGGAGATTTATGGCTACTCACATCTGTTCAAGGTTTACCCCTTTTAATAGTCCTCACTTTTTTGTTGATTTCTCCTCCACTTTCAGATTCGCCCACTCCCTCACTCCTGCTGCTGGGACTAAATTTATTCCTGGTGGTGATTCGCTTTGCTATGCTGATAGCGATCGCACCCTCTTATGATCGCACAAACGCTAAAGGCGGCTGGTTGTTCTGGCTTTCCCCTTTGGCTGATCCCTTAGCTGTGCTGCGAATCTTCTTATCTGCGTTCCGCACCCCACGCGAGTGGCGAGGACGCAAGTATACATAGTGGGGCATTGGGAATTGGGCATTGGGCATGGAAAAGAGGACTTGGGGGCAAGGAGAAATACTTGTTGGAAGTTCTGACTTAAGTCCCCTTGTCTCACCTGCCTCCCCTACTCCTCTTCCCCCCCTACTTGATCCCCGCGTTCCAATTCCCAAAGAATTTGATTTCCTTCACGGCGTACCCGTGACACTATCCAGTTTCGCCAGCGCCATTGATCTCCACGACTGGTGACAGCGCTGGCGTGGACATCCATCAAGTCTGCTAACTCAGAACTAGTGATTAAGTAGCCTTTTTCAGAAATTTCGTCAGCTATACGCAGAGTTTCGACCAAGCTGCGGAGTTGCGAAACCCTCATTTCTGGCGGTTTTTCATCGGTTACGGCCGCAGTTGGCCCAGTTGATGGTTCCATAACGGTTATTTCTGGTGCAGAAGTACTGATTTCTTGCGGACTTTGGTTAGTTATTCTAGAGTTTTTCTCATAATCAGCTACTTTTGCTACATTTAGTTCATTTGTAGTAGGTAAAGATTTGTAAAAATTTGTGGAAGATAATTGTTGTAAGGAAGGGGTTTTGCCACTGGCATAAGTGCGAGCGATCACATCACAACGTTCGTTACCTATGTTACCAGAATGTCCCCGGACATGTTGCCATTTTACTTGTTGAGTATTGAGTTCATCTAAAATTTCTAAAAGGTCTTGGTTTTGAACGGGTTTACCATCTGACTTTTTCCAGCCTTTCTTTTTCCAGCCTTTCACCCATTTAGTAACGCAGTTAATCAGGTATTCGCTATCGGTATGAAGGGTTATGGGTTGGGCTTGTTGAGATGTTTCCAAAAATTTTAGGGCGGCGATCGCAGCTTGCATCTCCATTTTATTATTGGTGGTATGAGGGGATGCATCGCCCATTTCGTGGATTGAGCCATCGCTGAAGTAGACGACTACACCCCAACCGCCAGGGCCAGGATTACCAGTGCAAGCACCATCGGTGTATATGCTTTGAATTGTGGGTTGGGTGGACATGGTTAGGGTATCGAACCGCGAAGGACGCTAAAGAAAGAGTTATTAGCGGCGAATTTTTTTAAGAATATCCAGGCTATTATTATACTGATAAATTTTTCCTTTAGTTCTAGAATTCCTTGCACAAATAGCAATCTCTAAGACTGGCAATCATCAACTAGCTCTAGCTGGCTTTGCCTGAGCTAAAGGTTTCTACTTTTGATGGCGTTACTCATTACTCCGAACGATAGGCAACGCGAAGACTTTGGATTAAAATCACCAGAGATGCGATCGCCATTAACCCACCCCAAAACCAGTAAGGTAAAAGCAAATATCGCTGCATTTGCGCTGTATCAGAGATTCCAAGGAGGCCAGCAGACTGACTAAATAGATAATCAAGTTGATGGTACGTACTTACACAAGCTTGTACGCCTAGAAATTGAATGACAAACCCTTGTGCCCAACGAGGGGCTTTCAGGGCAATACCTAAGATCATTAAACCCAGTAAGGGAATTGCCACCAATCCAAACGAGGAGCGTACCCAAATTAATGTGGAAAATAGCAAAAAACTCCCTAATATTTTTAAACAGAGGGTTGCTGCTGTAAAACTGCGGGAAGCCAGAATTAAAGCTGCGCCCGCAAGAGGCGGCCCCATTGGCCCTGCTGCGGCGATTATTCCCAGCCCAATTGGCCCCACTGACGACCGGATGCCATAGGTTGCAACACCGGAACCATTGCTAAAAATCTGCAATTTCTGAAACTGTCCCCCTAATAGGAGCGCCATTAAGCCGTGACCCATTTCATGAAACCAAGTTGCCAGGATTGTAAATGGGTATAAGATATAATCCCCTCCTGGTACTTGCCACAGTAAAGCAGTTGCGATCGCTGCTGCAACTAGCCAGGTTAACCCCATGCGTTCAACAACTGGCGGGGCTTCTTTGGTAAGCAAGGGTTCAAAATTTCTGCTTGGTTCCCTCATAGGTCACTCTATTTTATATTTATATTTATATTTTAGATTTTAGATTTTCTGGAAATTTCTTTTGCCCAGGCAAAAGCCCAGCGATCAGTTGTTTTTAGTATAGCCGTCACAGAGGTTTTTATCACCATTTGGAACGTTGGGGTTATTTTTAAGATAACCAGATGCTATGGCACAAGCACGTTGGATTAAATCATCTAAGTCTGTATTAAGTAATAGTGTTCCCTCATTGTTATTAACACGAATCGTTTCTCCACCCAGGTTAAATGGAATACCTGAGAATGCATTAATAGGATACAGTGAAACATTTTTCTGCCAAATACCATCAAGAAGATGTAAATTTATTATATTATCCTGAGAATTACCGACGGCAAGTTTTTTGCCATCATCGCTGAAACTCAAAATATTAGAATTATTTGAAGTTTCGTTGTTGATAGTTTCTCTGGATTTACCATTAAGACTTCCGAACTTAATAGTCGTACCACTGATAAAAGCGATCGCATCTTTATCAGGGCTAAAAACTACACTTGCAACTGTATCACTAATGCTATCGATGGGATTGGCGAGTTGGTGTGGCGTACCATCATTAACGTTCCATAAGTTGATTTTTTTGTCGTTACTAGCAGAAGCTATGATTTTGCCATCAGAACTGAAACTTACACTATTAACTTTATCGCTATGTGCTAGGATTTTTCTCGGTAACTTACCATTCCTATCCCAAAGTCTTACAGTTTTGTCGTCACTAGCAGAAGCAATAATTTTATCATCAGGGCTAAATGTAACACTATTAACCGAGTTAGTATGACCAGGTAATGATGCTAAATGTTTACCTTTAATATCCCAGAGTTGTAAACTCTCATCTTTACTAATAAATGCAACGGTCTTTGTATTAGGATTAAAGCCAATAACAGAATCTATATTGTTATTGCTGCAATATGAAAAATTAACGTGGCCTGGAATAGTTTTTAGTAATGTGCCATCAAGGTTCCAAAAATTTACAAAATATTTACAACGATAATCTTCATTATATTTGAAGCTAACACTAGTGATGATTTTGTCGTCAGAACTAAAACTGACTGTATTAATACCAATATCATCGTTAACTCCATCACTAAATCCTTGTAAGGTTCGGATAGGTTTTTCATTATCGCTGTCGCTACGCCAGAGTTTTACAGTATTGTCAGCACTTGCAGAAGCAACTAACTTGCCATCATGACTAAAGCTGACATCGTTAACTCCTTTAGTATGTTCCCTTAAAGTTGTGGGTACATATTTATTCTTTATAGCTAACAACTTTTTTACATCCCAAAGCTTTACGGTACTGTCAGCACTACTAGTAGCTATCTTCGTTTCATCACGACTAAAATTTACCTTTGTGATTTCGGCACTATGACCTTTGAGGGTTGCAAGTAATTCTCCATTGAGACTCCATAATTTTATAGTTTTGTCTGCATTAATCGAAGTAATGAAATTACCTTCAGGGCTAAAATTGGCACTATTTATACTGTAATACTCAAAAGATTTCTGAAGTTCGCCATCACTACTACGCCAAATTTTTATCTCACCATTTATAAAACTAACGGATATAAGCTTACTACTATCTGGACTAAATTCGACATTAGTAACTTTTTCATTGTGTCCTTGCAAGATATTAATTAAACTACCATCCTTTTTGTAGAGTTTTACTACATTGTCATCGCCGATAGTTGCAAACATCTTGCTATCTGGACTAAATTCGACATTACTAATTTTTTCAGTGTGTCCTGGCAAGGTCTTAATTAAACTACCATCCTTTTTGTAGAGTTTTACTACATTGTCATCACCGATAGTTGCAAGCATATTGCTATCTGGACTGAAGGTAATATTAGTAACTTTTTTAGTGTGTCCTAGCAAGGTCTTGATTAGAGCACCATTATTTAGCCAGAGTCTAATTGAATTATCCGCACTAGCCGCAGCAATCAACTTACCATCAGGACTGAAGTTAATACTAGTGATATCATTTCTACTACCTTTTAAAGGAATTTCTTGGTTGCTGTCAAGTTTCCAAAGCTTTAATAAATCGTCAGGGCTACCAGTGGCAAGAGTTTGATTATCGTGACTAAAACTAAGAATTGAACTATCTCCTAATAGGGTAGGTGAAATCAAATTGCCTTTACGATCTTGAAGTTCAATCGTATTATTATCAATACCCAGAGCAGCAATTTGACCATCAAAACTAAATATAATCTTATTTATTGTCTTTCGACTTTTTGTAGTGAAGGTCGGACGTTTATATTTAATATTCCAAAGCCTCACAACTCTATCTTTACTGACTGCGACTACTAGCTTACCGTCAGGGCTAAAGCTGGCATTAATAATGCTATCATTATGTTTAAATCTTTGTCTTGGATCACAATCATTTTCGTCTGGCATTACTACTGTTAAAACTTTTTCGTCCTCATTCTTTCCAACTATCCCCCATGACTTTCCATCAGAGCCAATACTTAAAACATTTCCATCCATTTGCGTTTGACAATATTCATTACTTTTAATGCGTAGACTAGGGTCAATAGTAGACCAAACTTTTAATTTTATATCTTTACTGACCACACTAATAGCTGTACTATCCTTGGTAAAATTCATACCAACTGTTCCGTAGTCATCAATAGTACGAGGTTGAGGATTTTTTCGGTCAAGGTTCCAAAGTTGAACTGTATCATTCCTACCCCCTGTAGCAACCATCTCATTGTTAGGGCTGAAACTGACAATTTCGCCTTTGTCTCCATAGACACCCAAAGTCCAAATTGGTTTACCTTCTAAATTCCAGATTTTGACTTTTTTATCTTTACTGGCGGTCGCTATTAGTTTACCGTAAGGACTAAAAGTTACGAATGTGACACTTTTTGTGTGACCATTTAATGTTTTAATTGGTCTACCTTCAGGAATACTCCAAATTTTTGCTGTCCCATCTTCACTTGCTGTAGCTAACATTTTTCCATCAGCGCTGAAGCTGACAGATGTGACACTCTTTGTGTGACCTTTCAATGTTTGAATTAGTCTACCGTCAGGGATACTCCAAATTTTCACCGTCCCATCTTCGCTTGCTATAGCCAACATTTTGCTATCATTGCTAAAGCTTAAGGCTGTAACGTTTTTTTCATATCCTTCTATACGATTAATTTCTTCAGTACTTTGAATTGTCTGACTCAGTTTTGAAATAACCCCTAGCCGAACTTCAGGTATTGCTACGATTGAGAATTTTTTCAGTTCTTTACCTGTTTTTATAGCTGATACTAGTAACTCAATCCCTAAATCTTCTCCAGAAGAATTACTTAAAGATGTTAAGTAAGTATTGATTCCTGCAACTATTGCGGCTGTAGCGATACCACTGATTGCGGTTAAGAGTCCGACTAAAGTCACAGTCTGTCTTCGAGCAGTTTTTAGCTGCTGTTTGAGGACTTGATTGAGTTTGGCTTCAGTGAGTTTGCGTTGTTCTCTTTCTTTTTCTAATTCAGCGATTAATCTAGCTGATTGTTGTTCACGAACAAATGGCACTAGATAATCATGAACCAATTGATATCGGTCAGCCGGAAATCCTGGCACTTGAAATACCAAGCCTGATTTCACCAAGATTTTTAAAATTAGATCCAATCTTGTAGGTTCTAATGCTAAATCTGCTTCTAGTTCAGCACGAGTTTTGAGAGGACGAGTATTATTTTCATCAGTGAGCAGATACAAAACCAATTTGGCAAATTGCTCATTATTTACACCACAGTCTCTAACTACCTCTTCTAAAAATCGCCCAACTAATTTTTCTTTAGGGCCATACTCTTGATACTGGGCTAGTGTTGTAATTTTATCAGTTTGAAGTTGCGCTCCTACAACTTGCAACTCAATTGGGCGAACCTCATTTAAAGCTCCCGCTAAATCTCGTACTAGCTCATCAATCAACGGTGGTTCCAAATAAAGCTGAGAGCTTTCTGTTAAGCTTTGAATAACAGAGCGAGCATCTTGGGGCGAAAAGTTACCTAAGTAGTAAAGAATTTTTTTATCTAATATATTATTATCTATTACATCTAAATGTGTTAATCGATTACACTCTAATAGATAATGCAGATAATCTTCTCGTAAAGACAGAATGATTTTTACATAAGGAATATTCAAACAATGGCTGATAAACTCAAAGAAAGGTTTTCTGGTTGCTGGGTCTTTATAAGCAAAGAAAAATTCTTCAAACTGGTCAAAAATCAGAACTGTTAATAAATCTTTCTCTATATTTTTCTTCAATTCTTCTATAAAACCTGCCATTGAGTCTAAGAATAGAGGCAAGCTTAAGCTCCTCACTTCTTCTAATGATTCGACAAAGCTACTCCCTAAAACTTTTGCCCAATCTGTATAAACTTGTAAGAGAACTGGCACAACGTCACGCGCATCTATTGCTCTTTGTTTTAAAGCTGGTAATAACCCTGCTTGCACCAGTGAACTTTTACCCACTCCTGATTGACCATAAATTACTGTCAATTTATGGTCATGGCGACTAATTCGCTCAATTAATCGATTCACATCCTGCATTCTTCCTGAAGCCGCAATTTCTTGAGTAACTGCGGCTTTTTGCTCAGTTTTTGCTAATACAGGATTAATTACCTGTAGCCTAGATTGTAAGCGTCCAGCACCTACGAAAGCCCGCAAGCCATATTGTTGTTCTATAGAGCGTTGCTCTAACTTCACTTGGAATGCTTCTAAATAGTTACCTTGCTCAAAATAGATCGATCGCAGGGTTGCCAAAATGCGAATATATAGTAGCGGATCGTGCTGAGGATTACTCTCTGTACGAGCAGTTTCTAAATTAGCGATCGCTTCTATAACTTGATTAAGATTTTTTTGAGCTTCAGCTATTAATAGTAAGTATAAATTATGATAATATTTCTTTTCCCACTCCCAATTAATAGTTTGACTTAGTGAAGTATTCGTATTAGTTGAAGATATATTATTTGTTTGCAGTGCTAATTCTACGTATTGTTTAGCTTTTTCCCACTGAGACTTCTTTAGCTCTACCTCAGCCATGAGTCCGTAGCTGTAAGCCAATCTGATTGGCTCTGAGTAAGTCTGATGTAGCTGAATAGCTACTGATGCCACATTTTCTAGCTCATTCCACTCCTCTAATCTGGTTAAAGCTTCTCCCCAATTGTTAATAACTTTTGCTGCTAAATCTGGGTAGTTATGCTGCTGAAATACTTCAACACATTTTTGAAAATAGTTTTTGGCTTTTAGGTAAGCTTCGTGATGTTCTACTATGTGCAAAGTCGCAAACTGCCGCCACCATAAACCGAGATGCCAAAGTAAACATCCATAACACTTCAAATCATCAAATGAAATGTTTTTCTGGTCTTTTACCTTCTGTTCCCAAACTGCTAAACTCTGCTCATAGTAATTTCGTGCTGTCGATTTATCACCACTGACATCTGCCGCTCGACCTAATAAAAATTTTACACTTGCTTCTAGCTCTGGCTCTAAATGTTGTTGAAATATTTGCAAATCCCTAACAGCAAATTCGATTTCACCCAAATTAAGGACGGCGAAGTCAAGATTTAAAGAGGCATTATCTAGAAACTTACCAGCACCAACGTTGAGAATTGCAGCAAATACAGAACTGGTAGTTTGCCGGAGATTTTCCACTAACTCATTCGTAGTGGTTTTAAACTTAATAGAATTACCTGTCCAACTTTTAAAGTCAGGTATGAGACGAATCAGCTTTTGAAAGATTTCATCATTTACCCAAATCACTATTGGAAAAGGAAAATTTTTCCGAAACTCCTCCCTTACCTGATTTGTAGAAATCAGAACTTGATCAATAGCTTCTATTAATTCCAAACCAAATATCATCAAAGCCTGGGGTAACTGATCTCCTAAGTTGGCTTCAATTGTGGTGTAAAGTGTCTTAATCGATTTTGATAGGTGTATCTCTCGAATTTCAACTTGACATTCTGCTTTTATCTGCTGCACTATTTGCTCTCGCAAACTCTGATAATTACAGCGTGCCAAAATCAAAGTAAAGTGTCCCTGAGAATTCGTGATTGAGCGAATCAATTTCTTCAGGGAGCGCTCGTTAGAGATAATTATGTCTTCAGGTTGATAAGAGTCATTCATAACTGAAATTTTTTTGATTCTGCGATCGCTGGGTTAATATCAAACCAGCGTCCGTCCATATCCCGGTATTCAAATAAAAACATACTTCGCAGCAGAATTTGGTATTCGTCCTCTCCTTTCACATTGTCTCGCTGTTGCAGAACTTGCAGCAGCAACGTCCACTCACTGTCACTAATTGCGGAAACTAAGTCATCTCGGTACTCACGGATAACCATTTCTAAACAGTCCTGCTGAATGGGAGGGTCATCTTCTTGCAAACAACTGTAAAGCAGCACCAACAGATTTCGCACATGACCACCGCTAACTCGACAAAGACGATCTAAGGTTTCATCGGAGTCAAAAACCTCATAAATCCGGCTCAACCTTTCTGCTTCATCCAGCCAAGGAAAGGCGCGTGCGAGAACCATTTGGCGCAAAAGCCTCATGCCTTCTGAGTTATAGCTTCCTTCACGGTTCTTGACTGTTACCATTGGTAAGATTATAGGCTTGACTCCGAAACGATTTGTCAGAGTACTTAATTCATTAGAGAAAATTAATACTAAAGGAATTGTGTAGACTAAATGACAATTGAGTTTTTTTAACTGCTCACCGCGATCAATAAACAAATACTCTGGCTGAGAACGACCGGAGGCTTTGGGAGAAATATCGACGCGATCAAGATTATCAACAATCACCACTAATCCCTTATAGCCTTGATCCTTGAGATCCTCCTTAGCACGTTCTAATACCTGTTCATTGATAGCTTCTAATATGCCACTAGTACGGGGTTCTAGGTATTGTCGCAGTTGGCTGCGGAGTTTAGGACTATCTTTCGTCTTCGCTGTGACTTTACCAATTCCTAGAGGCAATGAAAATTCAAATTCTGGTTGTATCGGTGTCTGCAAGAAATCGGCAATTTCATTGAACAAATTGACAAAATAGCTTGGTTTGAGTCTGATGTTAACCTTCTCTAGACTGGCACTCACTTGACGAGTGATTGCCAACAAAATATCGCTGACATCCACATCTGCCATATCTAAATCAGCACTAGACTCAAAGTAGACCACATGAAAACCTTGCCGTTCTAATTCATTTTTGAGTCGGAATAGTTCTGTAGATTTGCCACAACCGATATGTCCAGTGAACAGTTGACAAGTTGACTCATCCGGTTGGTTGATAATTGTTCGTCGTAGGCGTTGAATTACATTGCCTCCACGAACTGAAGAGAAGTCAATATAATACTGTTGGTCTTCTCTATTCTCGATTTTTAGGGTTTTACTGGGATTACAGGCGTTAAAGAACTTAATAGGGTCTAAAGCCATAACGCTTTCCTTTTGTTATTCATTAGAAATATTAAACACAAAAAGTACTTTTTTGGTATGGACTGTTATTATTTTAGTATGAAGTAATACAGTAATAAAATTTTAAATAACAAAAGTTTGAGAAAAACTTGTAGTGAAATATGTCAAATACCTGTTATTTTATCAAATGGAATTCAGGAGTCAGGAGTCAGAATTCAGTTGGATATTCTGACCGAAAAAGCGGATGAATATTCAGTGTTTTTGCACTCCCACAAAACAAGAAAATTTGGTGGTACAACATATTCAGTAGCGGGTCTGAATCCCTGACTGATAGCGTATCTTGGAGACGCTACGTGTAGCTTCCACGGAGTGGTACGGCATGAGCGAGTTCCATAGCTAATATGTCGAGCGATTACAGCATACGGTAAAACTCTCTCTGCTTGATTAATTGCTCATTAAGGTGATGGGATTGTTGAACAATGCAAAAATTTTCACCTCGAAGCGACGGCTGTCAACTATAGCGCTATAAAGAACAACATAGTGAGCCGTCGCTTGTCTGATGCAGTTAGTTTGTTTTTCCTCCAAAAGCGATGCTGGAGGATGGGCAGAAAATACTTAGGCTGATGTCACAATTGAGCGATAATCAGTTAAGCAAGTTGAAAAAGGAATGTCATTAAGTCTCCTTTACCCAAGCTGATGCGATCGCCTGGTCGCAAACGATGACGGTTCCCTGGTAAAAGCGGCAAATTATTAATATAAGTGCCATTAGAACTTCCTACATCCTCTACATAATGAGCATCTCCCTCGACGCGAATATCTGCATGAATCCGCGAGACAACTTCTGAATTAGGAAATCCTGAAACGTCTATATCTGGGGGAATCCGGTCATTAGGCTTGCCGATATGAATCACAGAGAGATTTTGCGGCAATTCAATTAGGCGATCGGTTTGAACGTGGATTAACCGCGCTATCACCTGCTGCAATTGCGTTCTGGCGGCAGTTACAGTTGGTGCTGGCGCTGCTGGCGCAGGTACTTCAACTTCAGAGACTGGCGCTGGTTCCAAAGGTGGTGGAGTAGGAATACTTTGTATAGAGACTACAGGTTGAGCTACCACGGTTGGCGCTGGTTCTGGGGGGCTGCTTGGTGTAGCAGGTATCTGTGACACTGATTCTGGAGGAACTGCCACCTCTGTTGGTGGGAAAGATGAACTGGGGGTAGATTCACTCATTCCCAAAGCATCTGGTTGTAAAAGTTCTAACAGTGGATCGGGTGGAACTAACGCTGGCACTTCCACAGGAACATCAGGAGTTACTGTTGTAGCTACTGTGCTATGAACGTGTGGAACTCCTGCGGAGTGAAGGTTATAGCCACATTGACCGCAAAATGCAGCATCTGCCTGCACAGTTGCCCCACAACTGGGACAATTAGTAGTTGCGGGTAAGGGTGTATAGCAAGCTTCACATTGGACAGCGCCATCAGGGTTGGGATGATTGCAATTAGGGCAGACGATCATCGATATTTAGCCTTTGTTCAAGATCATCATAGATATAGGTAGTAGTCTGTCAAGTTTAAATTGATGGGTAAGCAAGTTTGTAGTAAGCACTTTAGTTCTTATTTTCTAAGCACTTTAGTGCTTACTACAAACCCTCAAAACTAACTTAGACATTGTAGTAGGACTGGCAAGCAGAGGGCGGCCCTAGCTTTAGATTCTAGCAATTACTGCTGATGGAACAATGAATTGGACACGGGGATGTGGGAGAAACAGGGGGAAAATTACTCTCTTCTGTACCCTTCCTTTGGCCCCATGCCCATTACTCAATGTTGTAGTTCCAAACCTGCTGCTGCATCCAGTAGCCACCAAAGTTCACCTTGGGGCTGAATTAAGCGGGACGGGTAAGTGAAGTCATCGGCTACAGGTGCAAAGACTTGCGCTAAAGCTGGTCGTTTGTTAGCGCCAGCAACTAGAAAAATCACACTACGAGCAGAATTGATGAAGGGGTATGTGAAACTTATCCTGGGGTTTCCGTCTTTGTTACCCACGGTAACTAGGCGATCGCGTACTTTGAGAGCCTCTGTGTGGGGAAACAAAGATGCAGTATGTGCGTCATCACCCATTCCTAGTAATACTACATCTAAGGCGGGGAACTCGACCCCAGAAGAATTGAAAAATTCTTTTAGATGTTGTTCATACTTCGCAGCAGCTAGTTCTGGATTGGCTTCTAAAGTTGGTACGGGGTGAATGTTAGCTGCTGGGATGTCAACGCGATCTAGCCACGCACGACGCGTCATCAGTTCATTGCTATCGGGGTGATCTGGTGGTACATAACGCTCATCCCCCCAGAATATATGAATTTTATCCCAAGGCAGTTTTTGAGTAGCGATTGCTTCGTATAACGGTTTAGGTGTACTGCCGCCAGACAAGGCGATGGTAAACCGTCCATGCTGCTCAATGGCAGTATTTAACTTTGACAGAATTAATTCTAGCGCTCGTCCAACCAGCGTCGGCTGATCCGGTAGAACTTCAACGGTTTTGTTCATGGCTTCATCATCATATTGCTGGCTTCTGGCAATACAATACCGAACTTATTACAATCCTCCTTTTTAACTTTTGAAACATTTAACATCGTGGATTAGGTAGGCTGAAAAAATGTATACGTTCCTTATCACGTTCAACGGTAAGTTGTCAGTAGTCAGTCGTACTAACTACTAGCCACTTTGAATGATTATTTTTATTTACACACAGTTACTTGATACTTGGTTGATTAACGCCACAAAGGATACATTTATTAATTCTTATTAAAAATTAATAAAACTAATTAATCACAAACAACGCTTCCCAGTCAGCGATCGCTTCACGTTGAGCGATTAACAATTCCTGAATTCCTTTTTGGGCGACATCTAACAGTTGATCCAACTGAGTGCGGCTAAAGCTGCCTTCTTCGGCTGTTCCTTGGACTTCAATGATTCCCTGATGTTGATTCATCACCACATTAAAATCTACTGTTGCAGCCACATCTTCGATATAATTTAGATCCAAAAATGGCTCTCCCTCCAGTAATCCTACGGAAACTGCTGCTACCTGTCCACACAAAGGCGATCGCTCCAACACGCCCTCTTGCAACAATTTAGAAACCGCATGAGCCAACGCCACAAATGAGCCTGTAATAGCTGTTGTCCGAGTTCCGGCATCTGCTTGCAACACATCAGCATCGACAGTCAACGTGCGTTCTCCCAGTGCCTCAAAATCTACTGCTGCGCGTAAGCTACGTCCAATTAGACGTTGAATTTCTTGCGTCCGTCCAGATAATTTCAATAATTCCCTTTCTTGGCGTTTTTGGGTAGCAGATGGTAGCATCCGGTACTCAGCAGTTAGCCAACCTTTACCAGTTCCTTCAAGAAACTTCGGAACTCCCTTATTAACGCTAACAGTACAAAGTACCTGAGTATCACCACATCTTGCAAGAACAGAACCGGGGGCAAAACGGGTGAAATTGGGGTAAAAGCTGATCGGACGTAGTTCGTAAGGAAGACGACCGTCAGGACGCTGCCAAGCCATTGGAGTTGCCTCAAGTTTTACAATACAGCCTTAAGATTATCTTAGTGTTACTGGGCATTGGGCATTGGGCATTAATTCATTAATTATAGGATTTACGCATTGACAAGAAATAGTAAATATGTATAACGTGAAAAGCCACATCTTTCGTAAGGGTAAAGCATTGCTAAACCCCTACAGCATGGTCTATTTACGATCAAAGGATAATTAATCAAATCCTGAAACAACCTATTTTCGTTAAGCCACATCATGATTAATTTGTACAGTGCGTAAGTCCTAAATTATTAGTTATTTTTTCTCTCCCTGCCCCCTTCCCTCTTCCCTCTTCAAGGAACTGAAAGCAGAGTCAAAATATTTTGCTGCACCATTTCTGGTGACTGGTCGCCGTTGATGGTCAATAAGCAGCGACGACGGTCGTAATATTCTAAGATGGGAATGGTGCGATCATAGAATAATTCTACACGGCGTTGGACGATTTCTGGTTGGTCATCTGGTAGCGATCGCCCCAAGGATCGGCTAACCATTACTGCTTCTGGGACTTGGAGATAAATTGCCCAATCTAGCTTTTGCCCTAAATCATCCAATAAAAAATCTAATTCTTCAGCTTGGAAAGCAGTACGGGGATAGCCTTCTAACACCCAATCGCAGTTAATATCTGGTTGTCTGAGGCGAATTCGGATCAAATCAATGATCATTTCGTCTGGAACTAAATCCCCTTTTTGCATATAAGGCTTTGCGTGGTAGCCTAGTTCACTCAGGCTAGCGTAAACCGAAAGAGAAGTCCGGGGATCGCTTTCCAAGGAGCGAAATTCTGGCAGGGGTTGATCGCCAGATATTGCTGACCTTAAAATCTCACCTGTAGAAATCAAAGGAATATCAAAGTATCTGCAAAGCCTTTGTGCTTGAGTGCTTTTCCCCGATCCTGAACCTCCCACAATCACCAATCTCACAACAATTTACTCCTCATCCTGTCAAATTCACTACTTGCTAAGTCTGTTTTGCCCAAACAACCGACAAATCTAACATTTAGGGATTTTCAGACGTTCTGCCTAGCTTTTTTAAATAATTGGAACTGTAACTCTTATGTTTTCATTTTTACAACTCATTTCCGAGAAAAAACGAAAATTTAACTCAAAATAACTCTTGACTTCAGTACAAACCTAGTGTTTGACTAAGAATGCAATTTGCCAAATCCACTACACCTCTGAAAAACAGATTGATTATACAGGTAGATTTGTAATGATTCGCCGTCGTAATAATTCGTATCTTATTGTATCTTTTTGAACTTAACTCTATGGTTGCTCAGTTAGAAACTCAAAGTATCAATTCAACCGTTTCCTTACCATATCCAGTTGAAGGACTAGTGCAAGTTTTCACTAGCTCTCATCGCAACTTTTTTACGAGTGTGATGGCTCAATCACTTAGAATAGCTGGACAAGGAACGGCAGTATTAATAGTGCAGTTCCTCAAAGGAGGTATTCGCCAAGGACAGGATCGACCCATCCAATTAGGACAAAATTTAGATTGGATTCGCTGTGATTTGCCTCGTTGCATCGATACACCGCATTTAGACGATACGGAAAATCAAGCTTTACAAAAGCTGTGGCAATATACACA
The DNA here is from genome assembly GCF_023734775.1 of Nostoc cf. commune SO-36. Taxonomy (NCBI): domain Bacteria; kingdom Bacillati; phylum Cyanobacteriota; class Cyanophyceae; order Nostocales; family Nostocaceae; genus Nostoc; species Nostoc commune. The sequence continues at coordinate 1,706,793 of NZ_AP025732.1, forward strand.
ACAAGTAGTATGTGAGAGCAAGTATTCTCTCGTAGTGTTAGATGAATTAAGTTTAGCGATTAACTTTGGTTTAATTCCTGAAACGGAAGTTTTAGCGTTTCTGGCAAAACGCCCTCCCCACGTTGATATTATTCTCACAGGGCCAGAGATGCCGAAATCTCTTCTTGATGTAGCAGACCAAATTACAGAAATCCGTCGGAGTTATCGACCTTAAACAAAATACTCAATTCACGATATCCTAGTAATTCCGTTTGAATTAGCTGTGAAGTTGTGATTAAAAACGATATCTGGATTACTGAAATGGCTCAACAGGGTCTAATTTCGCCCTTTGAGCCAAGTTTAATCCGAAAAATGCAAAAAGATGAGTCTGTAGCGGTTCAACCTGTAATTAGCTACGGCTTATCTTCTTATGGCTACGACATACGCCTTTCCTCGGCTGAGTTCCGCATTTTTCGCCACATTCCCGGAACTGTAGTTGATCCTAAAAACTTTAATCCCCAGAATCTGGAGCCAACAGCACTGCATACAGATGCTAGTGGCAGTTACTTTATTTTACCTGCTCACAGTTATGGACTTGGGGTTGCTCTAGAAAAACTGGAGGTTCCTGAGAATATTACTGTGATTTGCATCGGTAAAAGTACTTATGCACGTTGTGGGATAATAGCAAATTTAACGCCTGCTGAGGCTGCATGGCGGGGTCATTTAACTCTAGAATTTTCCAATTCTTCTAGCGCTGACTGTCGCATCTACGCTAACGAAGGCGTGGTGCAACTACTATTTTTAGAAGGTGAACCATGCGCTATTAGTTATGAAGCAAGACAGGGTAAATATCAGGATCAGCTAGAGATTGTAACTCTAGCTAAAGTCTAAGGAATTTAAAATAAAAAGTAACTTGAATTTAGCTTTGGGAGTTTTAAATAATTGGTTGAAAATAAATCTCTACAAGAGTTATTCCGTTAACGGTATCTGAGGATGATCGCTCTAAATCATACCCACAAATTGGAGTGCGATCGCTTGCTTTATCCCACTGCAAATTCTGTCAGCTTTCGCATATAAGGAGGCTGATAAGCCAGGACTATATCTTGCTTAGGAATACCATATTCTATTAATTCATTAGCCACGCCAATCTCAGTCCCATCATACTGAATCCAAATCTTACAATCTCGGATATCTAGATGAATTAAACAGCCATAAACTCGACGGCGATTTTCCCAACCCGTATTCACAACTTGATAATGATCCTGCTGCACATCAAAAATAGTTTGTCGTTCGATTTCACCATAGGCAGGTTTAATCTGAGCATGAATAGCTCTTAAGCGAAAGTTGGAGCGATAGCTTTGTCCTACAGAATACTCTGTAACTCTTCAATTGTATTTGCTACAACAATCCTCCGTAAAATCCCTTTCAATTGCTCCAAGTCAGAAATTTGGGAAATTTGCGACATCAACTCCAAACCATCGCTGCCAAATTTTGCCTCTAAAGTTGTTTCGATACTAGAGATTATTCCACGTGCTTCTCCTTCTGCTTGTCCTCGCGCTTGTCCCTCACGTAAAATTTCTTGATACCAAGGTGATTCTCTTAAGACTGTCATATCCCACCTCATAATTTCCTGAACTAAAGCATTTTCTAATACAAAGGTTGCAAAAAATGCCAGAACTATCTCTAGTTGATTTAATTGCTCATCAGCACGTAGCATTCGCAATGCTTCCCTAATTGTAGACTCGTTTTCTCCGCCTTTAAGAATCGGTACAAAGGGAAGCAGCGACGGTAACGGTGTCTCAAAAGCAATATTTACGTCAACTTCCCAAAGATTGATCACGCGGTAATCTTGAATTGCTCTTAACCCGATAAAATTTGATTCAAAGCTTGTAGGTATTTCACTGTTACTGATTTTGAGAATGTTAATCAGTACGGGGTACGTTTGTAGTTTATATTTCTCTTCTGCAAGAGCAGCATAAGCACGCATCCGACGCGGTATTTCTGATGTGTGGCGTAATTGCAACTCATTAAGGATGAGAAATTTCCCGTATTGGGGACTTTCAGCTTGAATTACAACATCGCTTTGTCGGCTAATCCATTGGAATTCTGTATTTAAGATTTCGCCTGTCACAATGTCGGGAATTCCTGTCACCCATTTTGCCCAATTATTTGGTGCAAGACTGATTAATTTTTTAGTACTAACATCGGCAGCTTTGTTCATCAGAAAAAAATAGACGCGATCGCCCTAAATCAAAACCAACAAATCTAAGGATAGTCGCGTCGCTATATCTTAGCCGCAAATTATGTTAAGTTTCGCATCTAAGGTGCTAACCTTGCCTTCCCTAGACGCTGCTTTTCATACCATTGTGCGATCGCAGGTGCCCAATCTTCAAAATGAGGCCACATCATTTCACACAACTTTTGAATTTCAAGTTGAGCATCTTTTTTATTTCTTAAGTCACAAAAATGCAAGAAAGACCTTAAATTGAAGCTAACTACAAAATGCTGGCGATAATCAAAAGGTACTTTACCTCTTGCGTGTTCTTCAGACATTCCAGTCTCAAAATCCGCTTTATATCGTTTAGCTGCTTCTAGACACCACTCTAAATCTGCTGCTCGTTGCTCTGGTGAATAATGGTACTTTTTGCCTTGTCTATCAGTGTAATAACCAACGGGACGTAAGTAAAAAACATCTTCTATGTCTTTTTTCCCTTCTACTACATCAATAAATTGGTTGCCTGTGTACCTAAAAGATTGTACATCAAAGGATACAGAGACACGATGTGTACGAGCCTGCTGCATGACACTGTGGGGAAAGTAGCCACAGTTGAAAACAATTTGGGGATGCTCTAGAGGCCCATAGTGTCCCCTTTCACCTGCTAAAAGTCGCTTAACAATAACTTCGCCGCTTTGTGACTCCGATGGCCAGGAGTCGCGCTCATCAAACACGAACCCATCAGTATAGTCTTGATGCATCGCAGCATAAATCACCTGTTGCGGGTTTGGTGTTTTGGCAATAACCTCTACTCGAAATCGATGCATTATCTGTTAAAGAATGAATTTGTGACTGAAAGTGCTTATAAATAAGGAGCGGAGCCTGTTGCTTAGACATGGCTTTGAACTCGATTCATCATCATATCTCTTCTCTGGCTTGGACTTCTACTTGAATCAGATTAAAATACTTTACAAATATTAATAACTTTGTTACAGTTGTTTACATAAAGAGAAGACAGGGAAAAATCCATGCGTACAAACACTGCTATAATTGACGACCAAGGTAAATTGAACAACTTTGCGATCGAGCCAAAGGTTTATATAGATGAGCAAGGCGATCGCACTGGTTTCACCCCCTATGCAGAAATGCTTAATGGTCGTTTAGCAATGATTGGTTTTGTTTCTCTGATAGCATTAGAAGTATTCACAGGACACGGTATTATTGGTGTTTTGGCAAGTCTGTAAAAACTAATTTCTATTTTTTATAACTTAATTCTCAACAAATATAAGAGACGGTAAATTTACCGTCTCTTAATTTATGGAAAACTTAGTGGTAGAGTAAAAATATACTGATAGCAAAAGCCGTTAGTTATCAGCATAAAGTTATTAGGTAAATTATGGCTTTAACTGCTTCAACAATGTTGCCCATAGGCACAAAAGCACCAGATTTTAATCTACCGGAAGTAGTATCTGGAAAGGGAACTTCACTTTCTACTTTTGCAGATAAAAAAGCACTGTTGGTAATGTTTATTTGTCGGCATTGCCCATTTGTAAAGCACATCCAAAAAGAATTAGTGCAGTTAGGAAAAGATTATTTTACAAGTGATTTAGCGATCGTTGCCATTAGTGCTAACGATGCAAAAAACTATCCAGACGATGCGCCAGAGTCGTTACAAGCATTTGCAACAGAACAAGGGTTTAATTTTACCTTATGCTACGATGAGAGCCAGGAAACCGCAAAGGCTTACACAGCAGCTTGCACACCAGATTTTTTTGTATTTGATGACCAACGCCAACTTGTTTATCGGGGACAATTGGATGATAGCCGCCCCAGTAATGGTAAACCCGTAACAGGCGCAGATTTACGCGCAGCTATTGAAGCAGTGCTAACGGGTAAACCTATTACAGGCGAGCAAAAGCCGAGTGTTGGTTGCAATATTAAATGGAAACCTGGAAACCAACCTAGTTATTTTGGTTAAAAGGAATTGAAAATGGGGAATTGGGCATTAGTTATTCTTTTCCCACATTCCCTACTCCCCATAACTATCAATGTTTAATTTCCAAATTCAGAATGTAAGATCCTAATTGGACTTTTTCTGCCCACAATTCATATTCGAGACGTAGATGTTCAGGTAAGGGATGTCCGTTGAGAGTTAGGCTAGTAGTAAAATTTCGTAAACGAATCGGATCATTTGGTTGCAATGACTCAGTTGGCAACCAATAACGACTAATGCCATAAACGCCCTGTTCCCAGAAGTGACGGTAACTCACTTGAGCATTACCTTGCATAGTCATGATGACTCGGTAAGGAGAAATCTCCAGCCACAAAATTCTGGGACTGCTAGGAGCGTAAGGTTTGCTCTTACTTTGGGAAAGTGTCTCCTCTGGGCTTAGGACACTTTCTACTTCGCAACTAATTAGAGGTGGTGCAGTCAGCAGTAAATGGAATCGGTCAGGGTCTTTTTGATACAATGTTCCGGCAGTTTCAACAACAGACCAGATTGGTAGGTCAGTGGAAATAAGTGATAAGCACACGGGCTTGCGGTGATGGGTCAGCATGGGAGCGATAAGGGCTAAAAGCTATTGAACAAAATGAAATGAACACTAGGGAGTTTAATAGGTCAGGGTAAGAAACTAAATAGTAAAGCAGGCTTAATATTAATGAATCCGCTGATTTGTTAATAAGCTATACAAAGCCGGATAAAAACAGGTAGAATATCAGCCTGCCCAGCAAAAAGGGTAATTTTTCTAGAGAGAGCTAATTCGTAAGTAAAGCTTGTAAATATTCTAAGGCTATAGCCTTAAAACAGTGGGGTCTTTTTAGATGCTAAGAAACTTTTTGGAGAGAAAATTCCCGTAGATTGGAGTAAGTTTCATACAGTCAAAAGCGATAGGATGCTGGAAAGGAAGCTAGCAGAAGGAGAAACTAAGTCGCTGATGAATTTCCGGTGTATTCAAAAGCCAGTGTATCCTAATGTCGGCTTCTGTTATAACCGTAGAAACTCACGAAAACCTTTCTCACAAGTTAATTATTTTCAGTGACCCCCTTTTCGCTGTTTCTACTTTACGGGGTTGCATTTAGGTATTTGGTAAGAAATCTATCTCTCACCGTATTCTAATGTTGGGCGCTTTAGCTCCAGATTAAACCGAATCACTCTGGAACAACACTGCGATTGATGTTGGGAATTTTGGCATCTCATTCAGGGCGTTCCTTTAGTGTAACGAGTGATTCTTCTTTGCGATCGCGTCTCATATCCTCCGTAGTTCTACCATCGAACTGTGTCGTTAGGCTGGAATACCCAATTGAACAGCCGCATAAACCCACTGTTCAGGTTGCCCAGATATGTTGGCGTTGGTACGTTCAAGACTGGACAAGCGCTTCCTCAGAAGTGTGAACAGGTCATGAGTGTTACAGGCTGGTACTTATTTGGGAATACTTTTATAGGAGTGATAAAGAAAGCGATCGCGCTAACACTTTCAATTTATACATCACCTGACAATCACTCCTATTTGATAAACGAGATATATTAATAATCACTAATGTACTAGGAGTAAGCAATATGGGATTCACCGAAGATATTGTCAAATTGTCTGAACAAGTGCGTAAGCGATTTGACCAAGTTGTTGGTGAAGAAGCTACTAAGATGGCACTGATTGTTCCTTTTTTAAGTGCTCTTGGCTACGATGTCTATGATCCTAGCGAAGTTATGCCAGAATATGTAGCCGATTTTGCTATTAAAAAAGCAGGGCAGTTTGAAAAGGTAGATTACGCTTTAGCTATTAACAATAATATAGTTATGCTCGTAGAAGCAAAAGCCCGTGGTCAAAAATCTGAGGCACATGATGGGCAATTGAGCCGCTATTTTAATGGACTTTTGACAACAAAAGTAGCTATTGTCACTAATGGGGTTGAGTACCGTTTCTTTACGGATTTGCGTGATAAAAATGTAATGGACAAGGAGCCATTTTTTACTTTTAACATTCTGGAATATGATACCAAAGATATTGAAAACCTCAAATTTTTTCATCGTGATAATTTTGAGGTTACAGCTATTACCAATCATGCTGAGGAAATGGTTTATGTAAAAGGCATGACTCAGCTTCTAGGAAATCTTTTGCGTTCTCCTTCTGAAGAATTTGTTCGCTTTTTAGTGGCTGAACTTGGTACAATTGCCCCTAGTTATGAAATTCAAGGTCGAATTACTGGTAAAGTTATTGATAAATTTAAACCAATTGTTAAAAAGTCGATTCAGGGAAGTTTAGTAGAGTTAATGACTCGCTCACTTAGCCAAGAAATAACTCAAACTGTTGAACTTGAAGTAGAACAAGAGATTGAAGAAGAGGAAAAACAACAAGAATCTCAAGAATCGAAAATAGTAACAACTGCTGAAGAAATCGAAGCTTTTGAAAAGATTAAAGCAATTACGCAAACTTCAAAGAGTTACAATTTTGATCTCCAATACAAGGATACTGCTTCATATTTTGGTATCAATCTTGGCAAAAGTACTTGGTGGTTTCTGCGGCTGTATCTATCTTCGCAGAAAAAAAGTTTTATTACTCGGCTAAGTATAGATGAACTAAAGTCTCTAGCTTCAAATTTTGAAGTGCAAGAAGTAACAACTTCTCTGGGAGATGCCGCATCAAAAGTAATTATTTCTTCTGTTAGTGATTTCGATAGGCTGACATCACTCATTCTCAGATGTTACGAGGTAGAAGCAGTCAAGCATCAAGCATTAACCTCAAATGTAATCAACATGGAAAAATCAGCTTAACTCAATATATCAACTGCCAAACTACACCTAATTTACTATTTTTGTGCTGTCTCCCATTCTGAGTATAGATGTCATATTCCTCATGAGAAAAATCACGAGGTATTTAAAGTCTATAGCTCAATGGGAGAAAATTTTTACAACAGGCTAATTGTTGGCTTTAATGACTGAGATTCAACAAATAGCATACTTTGTTCACTAAAAGCAGTCCAATCTTGGTTGTTGGATAAAGGCTCAAAGGCGATAATAACTTGATTTGGTTGATTGAATGCATCATAAGATCAATAAAGAGTAGGCGTGTATGCTTTAACTGTGACTTTAGTCATGGTTTTGTGTGTAACTTTTAGAAGAATTTTTTATAAAAAAATAGATTTTAGGACTTACGCACTGTACAAATTAATCATGGTATGAATTCACGAAAATAGGTCGTTTCCGGCTTTGATTAATTATTCTTTGATGGTACATAAACCCCCGCTATGCAGGGCACAGCAGTGCTGTGCCCCTACGACAGCTCTGGTTTTTCAAAAACGCATATTTTGTATTTTGTGTCAATGCGTAAGTCCTAGCCTTAATAAGTTTAATTAAAATTTAGTATATTTTAAAAACTGAAAATAAGCTTTTGTTATTAATTCCCAAATCTATTACAGATATAATTTAGCCTCTGGATTGAAAAATCCCGAAATTTTATTTTCTTCTGAAATAAAAGCCCAAAAAATAAGGGGAAGATAAACTTATCTCCCCCTGCTCTGTCGTTTTTGTTATTGTCTGGCTTGTTAGCTTCTTTGAGTCTTTGCCGTAACATTTGCCTTTGTTTTTTGAGTTGGCGCTGTCTAGCAGAACCGCCTCTACCTTTATCATTTCTGCCTTCTTTACGGGGAGATTCCCATCTTTTGAGGCGCATAAGTTTTTTACCTCTTTATTTATTGCTTGGTAGTGGGCAGGAGGAGAATCGAACTCCTATGACCGTAAGGCCGCCACATTTTGAGTGTGGTGCGTCTACCAATTCCGCCACCCGCCCATATATCTAACCTTAACTAGTATACTCTAATTTATTGATTTTGTAACTAGTTTGAAAATTAATTCTCAAAATTTTGCTGGAATGAATATATAGTTTTAAGAATTTTCCAGCTTAAAAGCGTGGCAGAGTCAATAAACTAGGGTCGATATCTTGTAGCTTGGCACAGCCGCTAAGTGCCATTCCCACATTTAACTCATCTTCTAGGAGTGAGATGACATGAGATACGCCCATTTGTCCTCCTACCGCTAATCCCCACAAAATAGGTCGTCCGATGAGTACTGCTTTTGCTCCTAATGCTAGGGCTTTGAGAATGTCTGTGCCCCTACGAATGCCTCCATCCAATAGCACTTCTACTTTACCATCCACTGCTGCTACTATTTCAGCTAGGGCATCTAAAGAAGCGATCGCACCATCGAGTTGTCTGCCTCCATGATTGGAAACAACGATTGCTTTGGCTCCATATTCTACAGCCTGCACAGCATCATCTCCCCGTAAAACTCCTTTGATAACTAAAGGTAATGGAGATAAAGACTGCAACCATTCCAAATCGTGCCAAGTGACTGCTGGGTTTAGCTGTTGGGCAAAATAGGTAAATAATCCAGATTCGCCTTTTTCATGGGAAATATCTAGCCCTGAGATGGTGGCAAGATTAGCCAGATGTAAGTCTTGGGGTAAGGCAAACTCATTACGTCTATCTCTCTCGCGCTGTCCAAGAACGGGTGCATCTACAGTTAGACAAAGTGCTTTGTAGCCTGCTTTATAAGCTTTTTCTACCAAAGCACAAGTTAACCCCCGGTCTTTATGGATGTAAAGCTGGAACCATCGCAGAGAATCTGGAAACTGATTACATCCAGTCGCCACTTCTTCAATGCTCTTTGTAGCCATTGTACTTAACACCATGCCCACGCCAGATGATGCGGCAGCTAAAGCCGTGGCAACTTCTCCGTCTGGATGAGCTAGACATTGAAAAGCCATCGGCGCGATTAACAAAGGTAGTTGCAGAGGTTGCCCTAAAATAGAGGTGGTTAGATTGCGATCGCTCACATCGACTAATATCCGAGGTCGCAGCTTGACTCGCTCAAAGGCAGCACGATTATCTCGCAATGTGATTTCGTCCCAAGCGCCACTGCTATAGTAATCAAGTGTCGTTTGAGACAGATACTCTTTTGCTAGCTTTTCGTACTCAAAGAGGTTGATGGGTTGAAAGCGATCGTCATCAGATAAGTAGGTAGACATAATTAAATGTAAGTAGAACTTTTATTCGCAGTGAGCAATTTATTACTTTCCATAAGATTTTAAATGGCTAGAGCCGCTTACTACGAGCTTTGATTTAATTAAGCCCTTCTGTAATGCTAAAGCTTTACTAATATTCTGCATTTGCCCTATGCTGAAAAAGAATGTAGAGACGTAGCACTGCTACGTCTCTACAAAGATTCTGGATAACGCATATTTAATTTCTGAAGATGTTTAGTGCATGGAAAGTATCTCACTTTCCGCTCCACAAAATATAAAAGCGGTTGTGAATAGTAGCTCTACCAATTGCGCCACCCACCTTTAGGTGCAACTTCATTATTACTAGACTTCAGTCCGTGACTTTGCAACAGAGTTTGATATTCTGTGCTGCTTGCCCAACGGTCAATTTCTCGCGCCCTTAACACTGGCACTGGATGGGTCAATTGGGCTGTGCGGGCGGCTTTGACCATTTCACCTAGTTCTGTCTTGCTAATATCATCGTAAGCGCGGGCTTGAGCAACAAAGGCATCGAGATTCAGTTGTGGCGCTAAAGTTGGGGAACCACCCGCCAACTTCATCAACACGGACATGACAACTTTGGGATCTTGGGTTGCTAGTAATGCGGCGCGATCGCAGGTAAACTCAGCACAGCGTACCCATTCTAAAAGTTGTGCCTGTATCGCTTGAGCAACGAAGGTTCCAACATTAGGCACAATTGCCGCAGCTAATATGAGTAAATTTACAGGAGTCAAGTAAACACTATGGTCACACTTGAGATGCCCCAACTCGTGGGCGATTACTGCCTGTATTTCCTCTGGTGTCAGCATATCAATCAGGGAAGTGTGTAGCACAACAAACGGCTGCTTACCGCGTACAGCGAAAGTATAGGCGTTGGGAGCCGGATGTTGCCGGACGTATAACTGGGGAGGATCTATATCCAGGATTTTACAGGCATCTAACAACAGCTTGTATAAATCGGGCAGTTGATTTTCACCCACCAGAACACTGGAGGCAATATTTTCCACATAGAAAACTTGCTCTGCCATTGGGCCAAGCCAATTTCGCACCAACATATCTATGCCTGGTATCTGCTTGAGCGCTCTGGTAGCTTCCAGGTCTAAGGGATGACGAAATGAGTCAGCTTTTAAACCAATTAGCGGGGTTTTGAAGAAGGACATAGTGCAGCAAGCTATAAAAAACACAACTATGGAATCTGGCTGGATAGATAAACAGCCTCCCACAGTTAGTATAACGATTTCAGTAGGGGCATATTCTGAAAACCCTTATCCATTGTTGAGAAAACTAAGCATGAGTCCAGACTTAGTGACATGATCAAAGGAGGTCATGTTTTTATGTTCTCATTATGAAAATATTGGTGTTGAATGCCGGATCGAGCAGCCAAAAGAGTTGTCTGTATGAAATTCCAGATGAAGCTCTCCCCACCCAAGCACCCCAACCCCTCTGGGAAGGGAAAATAAACTGGACTCAAGATCGCAATGTGGCAGAAATTGAGGTAAAAACTGCTGCGGGTGGAACGCTGCAAAAATCAATCTCTGGTGATTCCCCACAGGGGCACCTCACCTATATGCTGAATACACTTAATCATGATGCTACCAAGGTAATTGATCAGTTGTCAGAAATCGATGTGGTGGGGCATCGGATAGTACATGGTGGGCAAAATTATCGAGATAGTGTGGTAATTACGGAGGATGTCAAAAAGGCGATCGCAGGTCTGTCTAACCTTGCCCCAGCACATAATCCAGTTGGTTTGGAAGGTATAGAAGCAATTGAAAAAATCTTAGGAGATGTCACACAAGTAGCAGCCTTTGATACCGGATTTCATGGTACTTTACCCGATGCAGCAGCGATCTATCCCGGCCCTTATGAGTGGGTAGAACAAGGTATTCGCCGCTATGGGTTTCATGGTATCAGTCACCAATACTGTTCTCAACGTGCTGTCCAAATTCTCGGTCGAGATGTTGCATCTGAGCGGTTAATTGTTTGCCATCTGGGTAATGGTTGCTCTTTAGCGGCGATTAAAAATGGCCGCAGCATTGATACCACAATGGGATTCACGCCTCTAGAAGGATTAATGATGGGTAGTCGTTCTGGTTCAGTTGATCCGGGGATTCTGATTTACTTGTTACGACACTGCAATTACTCTGTGGAAAAGTTGGATCATATATTAAATAAAGATTCTGGGTTAAAAGGAATTTCGGGTATATCTAGCGATATGCGTGAAGTGAGAGAAGCGATGTCTATGACGGGCAATTCCCGCGCTCAACTGGCGTGGGATATCTACGTACATCGCCTACGTTCTGGTATCGGTGCAATGCTTACTAGTTTGAATGGATTAGATGCTTTGATATTCACAGCTGGCGTAGGTGAACACTCCGCAGAAATTCGCCAAGCCGCTTGTGAAGCCTTTGGATTTATAGGACTGAAAATAGACCTTGAGAAAAATCAACAGCAGCCTGTAGATGAGGATATTGCTACACCGATTCAGCAGTGAGGGTATTGGTTATTCATACTCAAGAAGATTGGGCGATCGCCGCGGCAATGTTGGCAGCTGTTGAAGGTAATTAGAAAGTCTGATTTCATCGGAGTAAGATTGTTTTGAATATGCAGTTACTATACCTTGACATTTCTACACCCCTATTCAATCCCCATAGCCAATTTTCAAGCCAGTAACCAACGCATAAAACCTTTACCAATTTGTCCCACTATAAAACTAAAAACTCTTTGTAATAGCGGCCCCAGCAGTGAGAAAAACAGTAAAACTAAGAAATCATTGAGACTCAAAAGAAAAATACTAGAAGTGACACAAGTTAGCCCCCATGCCAGCCAATTTCGATATTGAGAACTGATATAAGTCCATCTCGGAAGTTGATTAACAAGCCAATAGCGAATAGTAGCAAATATAAAAGATGTTACTATGCCAGCAAGTATTGATAATGAAAGTGATAAATGTAATTTCAAAATTAAAAAAGCAGCAGGGAACAGCGAAGCTAGCTCCCAAGCTAATAGATTTAATTTCGTCCGAAAACTGTTTAATATTTGTTCAACAAGCCAATAATGGATAGAAACAATATTTAAACATTCAGGAGTTTGGATAAAATCACTCTTGATTTTGTGAATTATGTCGCCATAAAATAAGACATTGCTTTGTAAGACAATATCTTCTTCTTTCCAAAAATATAAAGCTGATATTTCTTCTTGATAGTAAGAATTAAAAGTGAGTCCATACTGTAATTGTGGTTTATTTTGTAATGATTTACTCCACAATAATTTAATAAAAGTTACTATAAAAGTATTATCAAAAACTTGAAAGATTTTTTTTAAAATTTCTAATTTATTGGATTGTGAAGTATTATTACTAAAGCAAATATTATCCCTGAAGCAGTTATAGTACCAAAGATAAGCCAGTAATTTTGGCGGAATATACAAAGAGCAGCCTATTTCTCGTGCTTGCTCAATTTGCTTTAGAATTGCCTTATTTAAATAAAAACTATATTGTGTTGATTCAACCTTAATTTTAAGTTCAATAGGAGTGCCTTGAGGGATTTGCACAAAGAAAGACAGTTGAACATCAGCTTGATGCTCTGTGTGTGTTTTATCAGCGTTCATTTCGGGATAACTTTGCGATACTTTGTATAATACCAATCAGAAAATCTAGTGTTCCACGCCACTGTTTTTCTCCAGCAACTACCCCATCATTATGTATTTTTAGGATTAAATCTCTATCACCTTCAGGTAATTTAAATAGCTTATTATGGTAACGACTAATAATATCTCCATCTAACTGCATAACAGTTTGAGCATAAATAATATCAATATCTACGCTGGTAATGTCACCACCATTAAGTGCAGCTTTAAGTTCAGATATTTTTCGTAAGTTACGAATAAATTTATCGTTATTCAAAAGTTTTTCGATTTCTTTCCACCTTTGCCGCAAGCTTTTTTGATTCTTATCTTCTTGATCTGGAACAGGAGTTGGAGCAGGCAATATTGGTTGAGCTAACTTTATGTATTTCTCATCAGTTGGAACAATATTTGCTTTATTTTCCACCTGATATTTAAGACGCTCTTGATATTGTATTATCCTGGGGTCTGTCTCATTATCATTACTTTGTTCAAGGAGAATGTAAAAATATTCTCTTTCAAGTTGCGAAAATAAGCTTGTATAACGTTTGCGTAGCTCTTGAGCTTGAGTTTTTTCTGGTTCTGGTAAATCGTCTGGATTTGGAATTCCTCTGGCATCAAAGTAGTCTTTGTCATTTATTGAATAAATATCTTCATACGCTTGCCAAGCATTAAACTTTGCACCAGTAATTTGCTCCACAACCATCGTATTTACTTCTAAAGCTGTAATGTCATCAACTAATACATTTACAGATGAGACTAGTTTCTCTAGCAAATCTTTAGCTTGTTCTTGAATTTTGTTAGACATAGTAATAATTTCCTTGATGTCTCTAAAGCAAATTAACCTACAGGTTTGGACAAATTCCTATTCTGTAGGTATTTTAAGGTGACTATTAATTAATCAGATATCAACTATTATGGACGTGGTAGAGATTGTTGTGAAGTTTTACGAGATTTCATAATTTCTATAAAAAATCCATACAACTTCTGCAAACTTTCTATATTTTTTTGCATAATCTCCCGACTTTCTTTAATTTGACTTAAATGAAATTCCCGAAGTTCTGTATATGGCCCATTACCAACAAATTGACTACCGACTTCATTATTTATATCACCATCAATTAGATTGATTACGGTGTACATTCGATTACCTGTTTGAGCAATTTGCTGCTCGTGTGGTTGCTCTAACTGAGTAGATGATTCTGGAACCCAAGTGGTGATTTCTAACTCAACAACTTCAACTATTGCTGTTTTAATAGCATCAATAACTTCATCAATATTAAACCCTTCTCCCTTAGTGTTCAGCTTCTTAACTTTTCTTTTAAACTCACTACTTGGTTTGCTAAATTGACTATTATTTTCCTCATTGTCAAGAGCTTGACCATTACTTGCCGTATTTTCGTTAATGATTTTATTTACCATGACGTTTTAGAGGTTACAGATTTAAATATAAAACAAAATACAATCTTATGTTATGTCAAAAGTTTTAAGGCTTTTACTCAACAAAAGTAACTAAAGTCAAAGTAACTTAATAATTTAAGAAGATTTTTTAAAGAAAAGTAAAGCTGTAATTTATCTAAACCAATTTATTTTAGAGAGAGGATAATATAATTTTAAATTTTGAAGTCATTACGTTGCAATAAGTCCATTAATACAGTATTGCTTCCCCCTATTATTCTAAGTCGTGCGATTCTGAAAATCATTATTTGATTTGCTTTTGAGCATTTCGTGATAGTAGGTATAAATTAGCTTATAGCTGTACATAAATTAATGTAGGCATTTATTTTAGCCAATCTGTTTTCTATAGCGCTTTTCGTTTGTATGCAATACACTCTGACCTCTTTCCTATTAAAAGAGAGGCTTTGAATTTCACTCCCTTTTCCCTTGTAGGGAAAGGGCTGAAGGTTAGGTCTGTATTGCACTTAACCGAGAAATGCTATAGCAAAGCGTAGACGTGCAAGTGCAAGATGACTTTCCTATATTCCTATGTATACAATGATATGAAAATGATGATAAGCACAGGGAAAATATGTTGTTATCTCGTCAAGCTTTTGCTACACCTTTTGTAATTTGTATGTGTATTTTAGGAGTTGGCTTGATTCAATTACCCCAATTGCAAAAACTAATAAATCGCCAGCAATCTGTGTCTTTAAAAACTTTAGAGAAAGAAATAAAAGCTGAAAATCTCCGTCTTAATTTTCTCAAAAAAACACCTGCTTTTGGTTATAATAATTTATTTGCAGATTTGGTATATCTCAATTTTCTCCAATATTTCGGAGATGATGAAGTTCGGAATAAAACAGGTTACAGTTTAAGTCCAGAATATTTTGAAGTTATTCTAGAACGTGACCCACGATTTTTAGCAGCGTATCGGAGTCTTTCGATCAGCACTTCATTATATGCTGCTATGCCTGAACGTGCGATCGCACTATCAGAGAAAGGCTTAAAATCGCTATCTCCCTCGGTTCCCGAAAAGTCTTATTACATCTGGCGTTATAAAGGAGTTGATGAATTATTATTTTTAGGTAACGCTAAAGCTGCCCAACAGTCTTTTGCAACGGCGGCAAACTGGGCTAGTAAGTTTTCAGATGAAGAGAGTCAGCTTATAGCTACTACTTCCCAAAAAACTGCTGAATTCCTGAGCCGAAATCCTAACAGTAAATATGCTCAAATTTCCACTTGGGCAATGGTTTTAAATAATCACGTTGATGAAAGAACTGAGAAACGCGCAATTAAAGAAATCGAAGCTTTGGGAGGAAAAGTAGTTACAACTCCTGAAGGTACTAATAAAATTATATTTCCCCCCAAAGATTAAATCACGTATGATTGAGTAAATTAGCACCAATGTCAGTACAATTGGCAAAATCAGACTTTCAAATATTAGAGTGTTTTCCTGTTATTTTCCAGTTGCGCCCTCACCTTGAGCCGGCTAAGTTTGTAGAACAAGTTCGATATCAAATGAAAGAAGGATATCAACTTACATTCTTAGAAGTAGAGGAGCAAGCTGTGGCAGTGGCTGGATTTCGTATTTCTAATTGTTTAGCATTGGGGAAGTTTTTATACATTGATGATTTAGTTGTTGATGAGTTTAATCGGTCACATAGCTATGGTCAACAATTATTTCAGTGGCTAATTGAATATGCCAGAAATCATGAATGTAAACATCTGAGTCTGGATTCTGGTGTTCAGCGATTTGCAGCCCACAGGTTTTATCTCATGCAGCGTATGAGCATTACAAGTCATCACTTTTCAATGGAATTGTAGTGATAAGCAATTTGGTTGTGACAAATAATATTTTTTGGTATAACGGTAAATTAATTCACTCTCAAACCCTAGAATTAAACATTAATGATCCGGGTTTACTTTATGGAGCAACTGTTTTTACCACATTGCGGGTTTATGAGAATTCGCTAAATAGTAATTTAACTAATTGGCAAGCACACTGCGATCGCTTACTTTTCTCACTACAAACTTTTGGGTGGCAGCAACCCGATTGGAACCGTCTGCGTCAAGGCGCTCAAATTCTTCTGGCACACTTCCCCGTTCTCAGAATTACCCTTTTTCCCGATGGCCGGGAATGGATAACTGGCAGATTATTACCCCCAGATTTGACAGAAAAACAAAATAATGGTGTTTTATGCGCCGTTGCCAGTTCAGAATTTTCTCGCTCTCTCCCCTCTCATAAAACTGGAAACTATTTGAGTGCTTGGTTGGCAAAAACTAGCTCAGATGCTCAAGAAGCAATATTAGTTGATGCTCAAGGAAATTGGCTAGAAACCAGCACAGGCAACCTTTGGGGGTGGTGCGATCGCAGTTGGTACACGCCACCAATAAAGGCAGGAATTTTGCCGGGAATTGGGCGATCGCAACTTGTAAACTGGTTGCAAAAGCACCAACAGCCAGTGCGAGAAGAAACTTGGAGTGCCGAGTTAGTCCAGAGATTTGAAGCGATCGCTTACACTAATAGTGTGGTAGAGATTATTCCCATTCATACCGTTAATCAGCCTTCAGGGTCGCTACAATATAATCCCTACCATCAAAGTTTTCAGCTAATAAGGGAGCTTTTTTTAGCATGACAACCACGCCTAATTTGTTATATCTTAAGATAAGTTAACATAATTCTTAATAATCACCTTTCCGAGCAGAGAAGCTAGGCGATTGCGCGAAAAATACCGGAGGATAGACCTTAGTGAATAAAAGATGGAGAAATGCAGGGCTGTACGCGCTGCTGTTTATTGTCGTCATTGCGCTGGGAACAGCATTTTTGACAAACAACCCCAAAGCAGAGAAACATGGCGATACAGTCGCTTTATTCAAGAAGTTCAGCAAGGCAGAGTTGAAAAAGTCAGTTTGAGTGCAGATCGCTCTACAGCACTAGTTACACCCAAATATGACCCAGCTAAACGGATTGTTACCTTAGTCAACGATCCAGACTTGATCAATACTTTGACTTCTAAAGGCGTTGATATTTCTGTATTGCCCCAAACCGATGAAGGATTTTGGTTTAAGGCACTGAGCAGCTTATTTTTCCCTGTATTGCTTTTGGTTGGCTTATTCTTCTTGCTACGTCGCGCTCAAAGTGGCCCAGGCAGCCAAGCGATGAACTTTGGCAAATCCAAAGCCAGAGTCCAAATGGAACCACAAACTCAGGTGACATTTGGCGATGTCGCTGGTATTGACCAAGCCAAGTTGGAATTAAACGAAGTCGTAGACTTTCTGAAAAACGCCGATCGCTTTACCGCCGTTGGTGCAAAAATTCCTAAAGGTGTGTTGTTAGTTGGCCCTCCAGGTACAGGTAAAACCCTCCTCGCGCGTGCCGTAGCTGGTGAAGCTGGTGTCCCCTTCTTCTCAATCTCCGGTTCAGAATTTGTGGAAATGTTCGTAGGTGTGGGTGCATCCCGCGTCCGCGATTTATTTGAACAAGCTAAGACTAATGCTCCTTGTATCGTGTTCATCGATGAAATTGACGCCGTAGGTCGTCAACGGGGTGCAGGTTTAGGTGGTGGTAACGATGAGCGGGAACAAACCCTCAACCAGTTGCTCACAGAAATGGATGGCTTTGAGGGTAACACTGGCATCATCATTATTGCCGCTACCAACCGTCCTGATGTCCTAGATGCAGCCTTATTGCGTCCTGGTCGTTTTGACCGTCAAGTTGTGGTAGACCGTCCCGACTATGCCGGACGCAGCGAAATTCTCAAGGTTCACGCTCGTGGCAAGACCTTGGCAAAAGATGTGGACTTGGATAAAATCGCTCGTCGTACCCCTGGATTTACTGGCGCAGATTTATCCAACCTGCTGAATGAAGCCGCAATTTTGGCAGCACGCCGGAATTTGACTGAAATTTCGATGGATGAAATCAACGACGCGATTGATCGCGTATTAGCTGGGCCAGAGAAGAAAGACCGGGTGATGAGCGAGAAGCGCAAAACCTTGGTGGCATATCACGAAGCTGGTCACGCTTTAGTTGGTGCTTTGATGCCCGACTATGACCCAGTACAAAAAATTAGTATTATTCCTCGCGGTCGTGCAGGTGGTTTAACTTGGTTTACCCCCAGCGAAGACCGGATGGACACAGGTTTATACAGCCGTGCTTATCTGGAAAATCAGATGGCTGTGGCTTTGGGTGGTCGAATTGCTGAAGAATTAATCTTTGGTGAAGAAGAAGTTACCACTGGTGCTTCCAACGACTTACAACAAGTAGCCCGTGTTGCGCGTCAGATGATTACCCGATTTGGCATGAGCGATCGCTTAGGCCCTGTTGCCCTTGGTCGTCAACAAGGTAATATGTTCCTGGGACGAGATATTATGTCAGAGCGTGATTTCTCTGAAGAAACTGCCGCCGCCATTGATGAAGAAGTCCGTAAACTTGTAGATGTTGCCTATACACGCGCTAAAGAAGTGTTGGTAGGCAACCGCCACATTCTAGATCAGATAGCGCAAATGCTGGTTGACAAAGAAACAGTAGACGCTGAAGAGTTGCAAGAAATTCTGTCGAATAACGATGTGACAACTGCTGCGTTTGCCTAATTTAATCAATAGTTAGGAGTTAGGAATTCTTCCTAACTCTTAATTGTGAATAAAAGCCCGGTCTTCATGACCGGGCTTTTAATTTGGGGTTATATACCCCGGAGGTTTCGTTATAGAGTTTCAGTATAAATCGCTTGTCTGATAGAGACTACTACCTGAGCATAATTAATTCCGGAAAATTAGAAAATTTTTTAGATACACCAAATCCAAAAAGCTATAACTCTCACCTCAAAAGGAAAAAGATCCAATATAGCAAGCAACAATTTGAGAAGTCTGGACGGTGAAAAATTCCCCAATCCATCATAAGTACAATCCACGAGCTTGCTTGCCCAATTCTGACGATACCCTAACTTTCCGAATCTTGACAGTACTAGCGTTAAGAGTGACTCGATACTGAACCAGTCACCTATCTTAAACTCTGGATGTCGGTTTCAAAAATAGCCACGCCACAAAGAACGTAGCAGCTGTGAATAGTTGTGTTAAATCCAAAGCAGATAGATAGCCATCCGCAAATGAAGCAATGCTGCGATCGGTAATGCCAAATACCCAGGATGAGAGTCCAAACAGCCAAATCCCATTCTTGAGATTTCCGACGAATTCCTTAGAGTCTGATGGTTTCTGGTCTTTCATGATCTTCTGTCCCATTGGTGAAAAATTTCGTGATTGATGCAAAATACTTGCCATTAAGAATTTTTTCTGACTCCTGACGCTAAATTTACACTTCCTATTAATAATATTAATAAATATTTCACCTACTTGACTTCACTCCCAAAAGGTACATCTTATAATCTTGACATTCCCCCTTTGGTTCTGTCACCTCCGATAGACGGCAATGCGTTGAGTTATCAGCTTTACAGCGTTGGGTTTGAATACTGAAATTACATTATTTTTAAATAACCATATAAATATTCATTGATATTTGAATTAAAATACTCCATAGGATAGATGCTTTTCATAAAAATATTCAAATTCTAATTACATGGAGATGTGTAGTGGCGCACAGATGTACGCCACTAGACTATGAGCTAAATTTCAGGGTCAACCAAGCGGGTAGTGGGACGACTTTGATATAAATCTTGAACGACTTGGATAGCAGAAACTACAGCTACAAGGGCAATGACTGCAACAGGTAACAAACCTTTGCCAAAGATAG
This sequence comes from Nostoc cf. commune SO-36, assembly GCF_023734775.1. Classification (NCBI taxonomy): domain Bacteria; kingdom Bacillati; phylum Cyanobacteriota; class Cyanophyceae; order Nostocales; family Nostocaceae; genus Nostoc; species Nostoc commune. The sequence continues at coordinate 1,726,831 of NZ_AP025732.1, forward strand.
CGATCGCTAGCAGCGCAACTGCACCCCCAAGTCTATATTGGGAACGAATTCTGCAATAACGGATTACCCCAAATCTGTGGAGAATACTGACAGCTAGAGAACACAATGCTACTGAACCACAGATGAGCCATCGTTGGGAGTCGGGTAGTGCTAAAGTTGGCTTACTCAACAAGATTTGTTCTACGCCGACTCCAGCAGCAGCAATCCCAATCACTAGGGGTAAATGGGTGTAAAGCCAGAGATTAACAACACCAACTTTTCCATGCGATCGCGCCATCTCAATAGGTTTACCACCAAGGTTATCAAAATAGACCCACCACCAACTAAAGGCGATAACTAGACCAAATACGGCGGAAATTACGGTTAAAACATCCCATTTCTGCTCAGAAACACCATTGACCACTGCAATGATCGCTTCACCCAAAACAATAATGGTAAATAACCCGAAACGTTCTGGTAAGTGGGAGGCGTGGGGGAGTAACCCAATCTGAAACTTATGTCCTGTTAAGGGTGTAGCAAAGTCAATAATGATTCCCAGCGCCCAGAATCCGAACCGCCAAGGGATAGGTACGAATGCCGATATTAACCAAAGCAAGGCTGCGATCGCAAAACCAATAGCGTAGCGAGTAGTTAAAGGACGCGCTGAAGGGATATGTTTTCCAGCGCGGAGGTACTCTATAACCAGTACAACCCGACCAAAAGCATAGGAAATTGCAAAACCAGGGGAACTCTCACCCAAACCGTGGTGGATATTAATAGCCATCGCTGCTGCTGTCAGCATTTGTATACCAATCAGTAGCCGATGTCCCACATCATCGCTGTCAAAGCGGTTGGCATAGAATGTGGTGCCAATCCATGACCACCAAACTGGTATAAATAGAACTGCAAACCCAAACAATCCTGAAAAAGAGATATCTTCATTGAGATTGTGGGCAAGTTGAGAAACTGCAACTACAAAAACCAAATCATAAAACAGTTCCAGCCAAGTGGCGCGTCGTTCTTCTTCACTGTCTTCACCAATGCGTAACCTTGGCGGTTGCAGAAAATTTGCCATAGTGCTAATTGCGAATCGCTAATTGTTTTTTACCATTAGCTGTCATCCATTAGCGAGTGCATAAACAAATGTTTCTACGTAAATTGCTAAAAACCTGCTGAAAATTCAGTAAATTTGGCATTGTCCTAATCTCCTTCAATGTACTGCCAACCCATGCTGGTGAGTTGTTGAACAGTAGGCAGTTCTATATGAATATACCCAGGAGTTTGTTGGGGCATAAATTATTTTGACAAGTCTTGTAGAATAATTTTAATGAATCCACTCTATCCGTTTTCGAGTAATAATACTTAATTTATATTTTTTTGGTATAGAAAGTTCTAATTAGAAGCGATTGATTAATAACTGATGATATGCTGTCTAATAATGCTGGGTTAGGTCTTTGAACCTACCGTGAAATGCCTAAAAGCATCTTGTCCCAAGTGGGTAGCTGTTCCATCTGTGATAAACTACAGAAGAGGAAGAAACAATAAAGATCCACCTTGACTAGGAGTTTCTTTATACCTGTTAGAAATAATAGGTATTGGTTATACTCTACACCTTAGTAGAGGAGACAGGTGAGGGAGTGTCTAGCGTTCTCTGTCCGCCTTAGCAGTAAGGACTTCCAAATAATTAAACTATTACAAAATAAAAATATGTCCAAGGATTTGGACGACTTACTCATTGAATACTTTCAGCCTGAGAAGCTAAAGGCTGCGTTTAAAGCTTACGAACAACAAAAAACGGATTTCTTGCAGCAGGGTAAGCCAAAAGTGCAGATGGGGGTAGATGGTATTTCTTACCCAACCTTTAAAAAGGAGCTTGATTTACGTTGTCAGCTTCTATCAAATAGATTACTTAAAGGTACATATCAGTTTTATACTTTTCGAGAAATAGAAATTCCCAAGCCATCTGGTGGAAAGCGAGTTTTATCGATTGCTACTATACGTGATGTTATTGTCCAAAAAGTATTATATGATGCTATTTACAAAGAGATCGAAAAAGATTTTAAAGCTACACTTAGATTAGATAGAGTGTCTTGTGCATATAGAAAGGGAAAGTCTGCACCGTATGCAGCGAGCTTGATTCATCAATATATTAAACAAGGTTTTATATTTGCCTTAGATGCTGATACAGCGCTTCCGCCTGTTATAAGGTACACTAGGTTAAAATATAAATACTTTTAAATGAAGTCATACTCTATCGAGCTTCGAGAAAAAATAGTTGCAGCACATATTCAAAAAAATATCTCAATCAGGAAAGTAGCTAACATATTTTCTGTCTCAAAGAGTTTAGTGCAAAAGCTTGTAAAACAACAAAAACTTGAAGGAAATTTACAACCAAAGCCGCGAGGAAAACCACAATTTAGTCATCTGACAAATGCTGACATAGAGTTAAGAGAATTAGTTGAAGCACATCCAGATGCAACATTGATAGAGTTGTGTGAATTATTTGCAGACAAAACTGGTAATTGGGTAGGTCGAAGTGCAATGTGTCGTGCCTTACAAAAATTAGGATTAAATCGTAAAAAAAAACATTGCGGAGTAGTCAAGCAGCAACAGAAAGAGTTCAAAAACTAAGAGTAGAATATTGGGAACAGGTCAGAGATATAGATCCAGATAACTTAGTATTCCTAGATGAGACAGGAGTTTTATTAGGTCTGGCAAGAACTCATGCGCGTTCGCAACAAGGAACAAGAGCTTACGACCAAAAACCATTTTATAGAGGTGCAAAAGTCACAGTAATTGGAGCAATTAGTATTAAAAAAGTAGTGGCGTTAATGACGATGAATAACTCAATGGATAGCCAAGCATTTGATGTATTCATTGAGAAGTTTTTAGCGCCTAATTTATGGACAGGAGCAGTAGTCGTCATGGATAACTTACCTGCCCATAAACTAGCATCAATTGTACCAATGATTGAAGCTGTAGGTGCGAAAGTTATTTGTTTATCCTCATACTCTCCTGATTTTAATCCAATCGAGTTATGGTGGTCACAACTCAAATCTTTTTTACGCAGTTTTGCTCCAACTACAACAGAAATGGTTGATACAGTAATCTCAGTTGCACTCGACTTAATGAATCCTCAACATTTAAAAAACTGGTTTACTAATTGTTGCTATTGTACCTCATAACACCGGGAAGTGCTGTATAGTAAAATTTTTCGATAGGTTATCTCACGAGTATCTTTTTGAAATTATAGAGAGAAAGTTTGGTCAAGATACTCTAGCTACTAAATTATTAAGACGGTTTATCAAAGCTGGTGGACTTCCACATAAAAATCAACGTGGCAAAACATACAGATACCATTTTTTTCATCATCATAAGCCTATTCTAAATAATCAAAGAATTATAAGAACTCAGGGTATTCCTCAAGGTGGTGTACTTTCGGGAATGCTAGCAAATTTATATTTACATGAATTTGATTGTTGGGTTCTCAATGATTTATCGAAAAAATATTCTCTGAGATACGTGCGTTATGCGGATGATTTTGTAATACTTTTAAAAGAAAAAGAATTAATTCCTCTAGTACATCAAAAAGTTGCTCAAAAATTACAAGATATAAAGCTGGAATTACATACTGATGAAAGTAAAACAAAATATGTTGATATAGCTAAAGATTTTCTAGAGTTTGTTGGTTTTCAATTTACTCTTGAGCATATCAAAGTTAAACCAGCAAACATTTTAAGATTTCAGCAAAGAATTATAGAAAAGATTAATAAAGAGCAGTCTTATAAAACTGGTGAAAATTTTGAGCGTAGATTTAGCTTTTTTATCAAATATGTGATTAATAAAAAAGTAACAGGGCGTGGTGAGAAAATATGTGATGTATGCGGTGGTGTGCTAGGAGAAAGAGTAAAAAGTTGGATGGGCTTTTTTATGGTTATTACAGACATCCAACAAATACGCGAATTGGATAAATGGATCCGGAAAGGAGTCAGCAAACACTTTTATAAAAATTACAAACTTCGTCTGAAAAAATCAGATTTTAAAAATGCAGGATTAATTACTCTTGAGCAAGAGTATTACAGACTTCGTAAACGAAAAGCCTGTTCATGTGAAAAATTTAATTGTTCTTCAAGTCCAATAAATTGATATTAACGCCATACAGCATACAGAAGTAAGGCAAACTCGATGTTGGAATTTTATTTGGAACTTTCTTGAGAGAACATTCAAGAAGTTATTTGCTCTTTTATGTTTAGCCAGTTTTGCTCATGCAAACGCTGCCAAACTTTGCGAATATCTTCAGGCTTAAATAGCTTGCGCTTGCGTATACCAAATGGGTTGCCGCAGGCGATCGCCTGCTTACTATCCTGTGCTAGTTTGGGATAACAACTCAAAAATAATTACCTGCACATCTGGTAGTTGCGGAAAAACTGATTATATCAGTGGCTTGATATTAGCCCAAATGGTGACATCAATTTGTTAAAAGTGATATTAATATGTTGACAGAGACAAATTATTAATTAATGTACAAGTTTCAAAGCGGGCGATGGGACTCGAACCCACGACGTTCACCATGGGAAGATGACATTCTACCACTGAATTACACCCGCGAACTATGCCTTGAGCTTATGAACGAGACTAATTATACCATTATTTATAGCTGTTTTCAATCGTCCCTAATTCAATTAAATGACATTGGAAGCCCCAACCGTAAGCGAAGCAGGTTGAGGTACTTCACCTAAAGAACCATATCCTTACCTGCCTCAGTGAAGCGAACCTCTTTAATATTCCATTGAGCATTACTCGTTAGAGTTTTGCGAAGACTGCTAAACAAAGCAAACTGTTCACAACTAGAAAGAGAAGCTATTTGCCGCTTTGAATCAGGAGATATTCGCAAATCAACTGTAGCAATGCCATTTTTGATGTTGACACGATACCCAGACAAGCTAAAGTCGCTAGTATCTCGTTTTGCTAAGATTTTACCCACTACATTTGTCACTGGCTCCTCGGCTGATACCGAAACCTTTTCTGGAATTAGTTCTTGGCATTGGGTATCACTTGTGTATACTGTGACATTAGTAGTTTTGCTACTAACAGCTTTAGGAGTTGATGAGGAAGGTGTATTTTCCTTAGGAAATTCTTGACTAGAAGATTTTTCTCTTAACTGAGCTACGCTAGGAATTTGGCTGGGAGTCTGAGACGATAAGCCATTTGTCGGTGTTGTGGTAGCGAATGGCGTTCCTCTGTCAATATTACCAGTGGTGGGGTTAGAACTACAACTGCTGAGGCTGACAACCATTGTCACAAAAATAAAGGGTAAAAAATGTCTCTTGGTTGTTTTCATAAAGTTCGCTTATAAATGGTGTTGCTACTATCAATTTCAGTGTATCTGGTATCAATTCCGCATAAACTTGTGAATATTGAGCCAGTCTATAAAGTGTCAACCCGAAATCTCTTTAAGTCAAGGGCTATACTATGTACCGAAATTACAGAAAAACAATAGTCGCAGATATGAACTCTCCACTTCTTCTATGGCTGAATTCTGGATTCTGCATTTTTCTTCAGCAGAATACCTGTCATCTCTCTCGCCAATTTTGTTAACACCACGGTCTTTCCCCTAAGACTTGAGAAAGCAGTAACAACTTATTCAGCCTTATAGAAGCGCCAAGCTATAACTGATCAAAAATCGTGATTCCTGAGAAAAACCTATATCTTTAGGTTGCTGATTAAAAGCAAACTCTTAGTTTTCGCTACTTTTTGGCTTCGTCAATTGCTGCACTAACAATTGCACTCCTAAAGCCAACAAACCAATTGCCACTATACCAAATATCCCGCTTCCTAAAGCAACTACACCAACAACCAGAGTTCTAACAGCAGAAGAAATCTTAATTACCAATGGATTAATTGAATGGAGAGGTTTACTAGCAAAATTTGTCGCGATCGCAATCATCAGCGAATACATTGCATATCCCATTCCTCCAGAAATAACCGCCCCAATTAAACAGCGTAAAGGGCTTGTTGTTGGCTGTATTTTAGTATCCGTTTGTGGCGTTAAGTTTTGATCATTCATAGAATTTTGGATTTTAAATTTTAGATTAGGCCATTAAGAATAATTCTTGTCTACTCCCAATGCTTAATTAACGAAAAATTATTTAAACAGACGATACCACTTTAATACCATGTGTGATTGTCCGAGTTACAAATAATTCTAAGTCCTCATCAAGAATTGCTTTTCTCACTTGCAGCTGAACTTCTTTTGCCTGCTCTTGAGACTCAAAAAGAGCAAATACTGTTGGCCCAGAACCAGACATCATTGTTCCTAAAACGCCTTCCTGATTGGCAAATACTTCTCGCAACTGCAAAACTTGGGGATAGGCTGGCAATACCACGCGCTCTAAATCATTGTGCAATTTTTGGGCAATTTCTCGCGTATCTTTATCCAAGATAGCTTTGACTATTGCTCCTGAATGAACTGCATTAGCACGTGCTGCCAAGTTATCGGTATCCCTAATATAAGAATTGCTAAACTGGTGTCGATAGGTTTTGTATGCCCAAGGTGTGGAAACTTCCAGACTGCGGTATTTCCCCAATACTATATATATGTTATCTAAACTCGGCAGGGGAGAAAGTTGCTCACCCCTACCTGTTGCGATCGCAGTTCCACCCGCCACACAAAATGGTATATCTGAACCAAGTGTACTTCCCAACTCCTCTAATTCGGACTGAGTTAGCCCCAATTTCCACAGTAAATCTATTCCCACCAACACAGCTGCTGCATTCGTCGAACCCCCAGCCAACCCAGCCGCGACAGGAATCTGTTTATTGATGGTAATCTCCACACCGCCATATTTAGCAAAGGCTTCGGGAAATTGCCTGACCATTAATTCTGCTGCCCGGTATGCCAGATTAGTTTTATCTGTCGGTACTTGTGGGTGGTTGCAGTGAACACGGATATTGTCAGTGCTGATAGAATGCACATGAATTTGGTCTGCAAGCCCGATGCTTTGAAGTATCATGGCTAACTCGTGATAGGCATCGGGGCGATTGCCAATGATTTCCAGATACAAGTTGATTTTGGCAGGGGCAATTAGGCTGTAGGAATGCATTTTCTGGGAGGGGGGAATGAAGAATGGGGAATGAAGCATGGGGAATGGGAAAAAATCTGCCTTTTTCCCTACTCCCTATTTTCTACTCCCAATTCATTTGCTAAAATTACCCATTGCTGAACGCTGAGGTCTTCGGCTCTAGCTTGGGGATTTATTTTTAATTGTTCCAGTAAGTGGCTCAAGCGATCGCGTTCCATAACAGATTGCAAATTATTTCGTAACATTTTGCGCTTGGCACCAAACCCCAACTTTAAGAAATTCTCTAACTGTCGGGGATTAAGCGCTGGTATTTCTATTTTTCGTGGGCGCAATCGCACCACTGCTGAATCGACTTTTGGCGGTGGATGGAATGCAGTGGCGGGGACTGGGCAGATTAACTCACACTCAGCCAAATATTGTACCCGTACACTTAACGCCCCAAAAGCTTTTGAACCTGATTTAGCATATAACCTTTCTGCTACTTCTTTTTGTACCAGCAACACTATTGAGTCAAATGGTTCAGGGTTGGGGTTAGCGATCGTACCCAGTAGTTTCTCAATGATTGGCCCTGTAATATTGTAGGGAATATTGGCTACTACCTTATTTGGCGTTTGGAAATTGTGAAAGGCTGCCAGATAAGATGGTAAATCTAGAGTGAGAAAATCCCCTTGCAGTAGTAAAAAATTTTCAGTCTTACCAAGCTGCTTTGAGAGCAGTTGGCATAAATCGCGGTCTATTTCAACTGCAACCAGAGATTGCACTAAGGGTAATAAACGACGAGTCAGAATGCCTGTTCCAGGGCCAATTTCTAGGATGCGATCGCCTTTGATAGAGCGATCGCTTTCTGTACACTCAGCTGCTTTAATAATTGCGTCGAGCGCCTTTTCACTTTTGAGCCAATGTTGAGCAAAGACCTTACGCGGTCGGATCATCTGTATTTATTGCCTAGTCTAGTTTTTAGCTTTTTCTCAAAAATTAATTATAAATTTTAAAGTCCCTCTACAGCGCTAGACTCACTGTAACTCCTATCTTCTCTTCCAAACGCTCTCTGAACGTAGCGGTGGCGATCGCGTAAATATCCATACAAGCGTCGCCTGTTGGATCAGAGCCTCAAACCGCAAGTTCCTCAACAATTATGCTCTTATATATAGTTAGTTGGAACGTTTGGATTTAGGATAAATCCTTCAAGCAAGACGACCTCCTGCCTTTTTGGATAATCCCTCAACTTTCATCACATGCCATTTAGGGACAAGCAAAGTGCATTATTCACACAGTCAATTTTAGCGATCGTGTTTTCGCCTCCCTCGCCTTGCTTAAGCCATCTACCTGAAAGTAGTGCCAGTCAAACGATTAGTCATTTTTAGAAAAAAATAAATTTACCCCTTGACAAACTAGGGGATGACTAGTTATTCTAGTTAAGTCGGGAAGCAAAAGAACGCAAACGACGGCTGAACCTAAAAAACATAATACTTTGAAAGCTTAAGAAAAAACCAATCCTCGTCAAAAGATTTTATTTTTGGTAATTACCAAAAAGATAATCAAGAATATAGATAGGATTCCGGGAAATATTTTTTTCGGAGCCACAAACTCGAAACACAACAAAACGGAGAGTTTGATCCTGGCTCAGGATGAACGCTGGCGGTATGCTTAACACATGCAAGTCGAACGGTGCTTTAGGGCACAGTGGCGGACGGGTGAGTAACGCGTGAGAATCTGGCTCTAGGTCTGGGACAACCACTGGAAACGGTGGCTAATACCGGATGTGCCGAGAGGTGAAAGGTTAACTGCCTAGAGATGAGCTCGCGTCTGATTAGCTAGTTGGAAGTGTAATGGACTCCCAAGGCGACGATCAGTAGCTGGTCTGAGAGGACGATCAGCCACACTGGGACTGAGACACGGCCCAGACTCCTACGGGAGGCAGCAGTGGGGAATTTTCCGCAATGGGCGAAAGCCTGACGGAGCAATACCGCGTGAGGGAGGAAGGCTCTTGGGTCGTAAACCTCTTTTCTCAGGGAAGAACACAATGACGGTACCTGAGGAATAAGCATCGGCTAACTCCGTGCCAGCAGCCGCGGTAATACGGAGGATGCAAGCGTTATCCGGAATGATTGGGCGTAAAGCGTCCGCAGGTGGCAATGTAAGTCTGCTGTTAAAGAGTGAGGCTCAACCTCATAAGAGCAGTGGAAACTACATAGCTAGAGTACGTTCGGGGCAGAGGGAATTCCTGGTGTAGCGGTGAAATGCGTAGAGATCAGGAAGAACACCGGTGGCGAAGGCGCTCTGCTAGGCCGTAACTGACACTGAGGGACGAAAGCTAGGGGAGCGAATGGGATTAGATACCCCAGTAGTCCTAGCCGTAAACGATGGATACTAGGCGTGGCTTGTATCGACCCGAGCCGTGCCGTAGCTAACGCGTTAAGTATCCCGCCTGGGGAGTACGCCGGCAACGGTGAAACTCAAAGGAATTGACGGGGGCCCGCACAAGCGGTGGAGTATGTGGTTTAATTCGATGCAACGCGAAGAACCTTACCAAGGCTTGACATGTCGCGAATCTTGATGAAAGTTGAGAGTGCCTTCGGGAGCGCGAACACAGGTGGTGCATGGCTGTCGTCAGCTCGTGTCGTGAGATGTTGGGTTAAGTCCCGCAACGAGCGCAACCCTCGTTTTTAGTTGCCAGCATTAAGTTGGGCACTCTAGAGAGACTGCCGGTGACAAACCGGAGGAAGGTGGGGATGACGTCAAGTCAGCATGCCCCTTACGCCTTGGGCTACACACGTACTACAATGCTCCGGACAGAGGGCAGCAAGCATGCGAATGCAAGCAAATCCCGTAAACCGGAGCTCAGTTCAGATCGCAGGCTGCAACTCGCCTGCGTGAAGGAGGAATCGCTAGTAATTGCAGGTCAGCATACTGCAGTGAATTCGTTCCCGGGCCTTGTACACACCGCCCGTCACACCATGGAAGCTGGTAGTGCCCGAAGTCATTACTCCAACCTTTCGGGGGGGAGGATGCCTAAGGCAGGACTGGTGACTGGGGTGAAGTCGTAACAAGGTAGCCGTACCGGAAGGTGTGGCTGGATCACCTCCTTTTTAGGGAGACCTACACCCCTTACATATCGAAAAGCATACAGCTATATAGATAGTAAGTTGGTCATTCCTTAGGTCGGTCGCAAAGACTTGCAATATGTAAAAAGCTTTCAAACTATGATTTGGTTCGAAATGGGCTATTAGCTCAGGTGGTTAGAGCGCACCCCTGATAAGGGTGAGGTCCCTGGTTCGAGTCCAGGATGGCCCACCTGAATCAATTAAAAATGTAGAATTAGAAATTACAAGTTTTTTTAATTTTTAATTATCAATTTTTAATTGTATCTGGGGGTTTAGCTCAGTTGGTAGAGCGCCTGCTTTGCAAGCAGGATGTCAGCGGTTCGAGTCCGCTAACCTCCACCTGTGGTAATTGCCATTGAAAAAACAAAAAATATTGAGAGTTCAGCAACGTGACATTGATTGTCAGACTGCTGAGATTATTCTCAGCCAGAACCTTGAAAACTGCATAGTAACGCGAAATTAGCAGGCAGACACAGACATTCTTTATGGATGTTGTAGTGAATGC
>NZ_AP025732.1:4245000-4282500 GCF_023734775.1 Nostoc cf. commune SO-36
CTTAAAAATGCTGATCTAACTACTGCTTAGTTTCTGCTTCTTTTTCAATGATTCAACTTAACTCAGCCTCTAAAAGAAGTTGGGTCACTTTCTCTTGCCTTCTATTCATTGCTGCTAAATGCAAATTAGTCCAAACTCAAGAAATTAAATACCCTTTGTTTGAGTGAGGCAATTACGCGAAGTAACTAAACATATATCAGAAAGTCAAATTGTTTTCTTCGTCTGCTAGATATTGGTAGTATCCTTTCATAAAGTAGCTTTTAGTTTTCTGACAGAATAAATATCAATCCTTTGCTATTACAGCAGTTTTCGATCAAACCCACTACAAAATAAATCCTAAAACAAACCCCAGTATTGCTTTCAGTAGTTTTATCTGTGGCACGTTTGATTGCAATTTGCTGTAAGTACCTATGCAAAATTAATTGTATATTCTTTTCCAAATTCTCGAATGACTTTTTCAACATAGTTAACTAAATTCTGCAAACTAGAGTAAGCATCTATTTCTATCCATTCATATTTCATAAATCGCCAGAGAATTTCTATTAAGTTCAGTTGTGGAGAATAGGATGGTAACAAAAAGATTTCTAAATTTTTCTGCTTCCATTCGCTGATTTTATCCTGGTTTTTTTTGCTTCTATGAAATGATGCCTTATCCATAACTACCACCGTTTTTATGTGGATATTTTCCGCAAATTTATCAAGACAGGATATAACTACTTCACTTGTAATTCTGCCTTCAAATATATAGGCATCTAATTCTTGATGAATATTCATTAAACCAAGTACATTTAGTCTACGGCTTCGACTACTGTTGATGGTAATATTTTCTCCTTTTTCTTGCCATCCATAAGGTACGTAAGGCGTTAAAAAAAACCGCTTTCATCTAAATATCTTAAATCAATTTCACCACGTTTTTCTTGTTATTTTAGTTTGGTAAGTACTAACTGTTTTTCCTTGTATTCTAAGGGGTCTGGTTCCAGGGTAAGCGCATCTAATTTTGTAGTTAAAATGACAGATTGTTTTGCACAATTGTGATCTTAAAAAGAAGATTTAAGCATTAAAGACATTCAGTAGTAGGCTAATAATCAAAGCATCTATCTAGCATCAGAGGCAGTCTCATGGCATCAGGTTTAAAATCTTCAAAACCAACGATTAAAACCTCAAAAAAATTGAGTATAGCCAATGCGCTAGCACTAACAGAACAGATGGAATTAATTTTTAGCGAAATAGAAGACCCTCGTGTAGAAAGAACCCGTGTCCATTTGTTAACAGATATTTTAATAATTGCAATACTATCAGTGATTGCAGGAGCCAATGGATGGGAGGACATGGAAAATTATGGATTGAGTAAATACGAATGGTTAGAGCAGTTTTTAGCTTTACCTGAAGGCATTCCAAGCGCAGATACATTCCGACGAGTCTTTGAAGAAGAATCCAGAAGTCAGAATGGGCTAAACGCCCCGCTACCGCTAACAGGAGTCAGAATCAATTAGTGAGGGATTCAGACCCGCCACTAATTGTAGACCACTAAATTTTTAATTTAGCGGGGGTGCAAAAACGCCCTTTATTCATTCGCCACTCGCACAGAATTCAATTCTGTTAGCGGATAGCTAAGGTTTAGCCCATTCTGGCTCCTGACTCCTGAATTCTGCTTTGATAAATTAGGGCAAGCTATCCGTCTCCACTGGGGCGTTGAAAATGGATTGCATTGGAGTTTGGACGTTACGTTCAATGAAGATGCTTGCCGCGTCCGTACTGGTCATGCTCCACAAAACTTGTCGTTCCTGCGACGTATAGCACTTAATGCACTAAATTTAGAGCGCTCGCTCAAGCGTAGTAATCGTCAAAAATCAAATCGAGCTGCTATGGATAACAACTATATGTTGACGATTCTTGCTACTTGTTTATCACACCATCATGATGCTTCAAATGCTTCTTGTCAATAGGGTTTGAGATGCGCTTACCCTGGGTCTGGTTCTCCGGCTAATCCCCTTTTAAATTTTCTCCAGGTCATGGTCAAACTTTTTAATATCCGTTTTACTGTATCTTTACTAACTATTATTCCCCATTCTTCCCTAATTTTTGCCAATACTTTTTTTAAATCTTTTGGGAATAGTTTTACCCATTCTTTTATTTTTTGCTTTTGTTCTTCATTAAAAGTTGGTTTCCTCCCCCTTCCTTTTTGATTATATAATCCTAATAATCTTTTATCTTCCCAATCGTTCATCCAGTTATATACAGTAACTCTGCTTACTTGAAAAAGTTCTATCAATTCAGGAATTGTTTTGCCTTGATAGCTTAATAAAATACATGCGCTCTTTGCCTAACTTGATAATGTACACTTTGTTTATATATTGTCTCTAATAATTTGGCTGTGTCAAAAGTCAAATCTCTAATAAATCGCATATTTTCTCTCTTTATTACTATTAATAATTTATTTTATAAAATTATTTTTATAAATGTATAATTAATTTTGCTGAAGTACTTATTATGATGGATATGAATTTAAAGCAAGGAATTTCTAAGCATCCTGCGGAGTTAATTCTGACACATCCTGGAGTAACAAAACATGTGATCGATATTTGTGTATATAGCGGTATGCAGTTGAGTGAGATACAAAAACTTTGCTGAAATGATTTGACAGTAAGGACTTTGGTGTTTTCATCCAATCGATAACCGCTATATAACTTTAAGGAATGTTTTGACATCTTTGCAAATGACTGGATTACTTTTGCGTTTATCCGACAGTGGCCTGGACAGGAGGACAAAACTGAGAGTGACCGTGCTTACAGAATTCTAAATGAACTTAAGTGCGAGCCTTGGGTGTTAGATGGAGTTTCCGGTAATGGGCCAAAAAATTGGGCAAAAAACGCTCCTCCTCCAGATAAAAGACAAACATGTTTTACTTGCAGTATTGCCATTAATTCACCTGTTAAACGTTAGGAAGATTTAAGATAATTTAGACTTTCTCTCCTGAATAGTGGTTTTTTTGGAGTGGATAGTGAAAAGTTAGAACGTGTAACCCATGAAGTTAAGCAGCATTTTGGATGTCTTATTTATAATCAAGAGGATAAACGATGGATGGAAGTTTTTAAAATCGCAAATCAGATTGCATCGACAAGTTTATAAAGGACTTGATTGAATTTGATCGAGGTTTTAGCGAACTCCCTTTTGAAGTTCTTGTTTCATTTGCTAACAGTACTCAAGAAAAATTCGGCAAACTGCCAGCACCGATAGATGAAAATTGGGAGGAAGTTGTGTGGCTTGCCTCAATTGAGTTAATTGATGATCCAGAAAATTCCTATGATTAAAGAACTAAAGTCTCCTCTTCGATATCCAGGGGGAAAGCAGAAGGATATACCGTTTTTGTCCGAAGTCATTGATCGAGTTAATACAACACTTGGTATTAAAGAATTCCGTGAACCCTTTCTCGGTGGTGGTAGCGTTTTACTATATGCAATTGCAAACTTATCTGCGGAGTTGTATTGGGGAAATGATGCTCATTCTTTATTGATGGATTTTTGGTGTCAAACTCAAGAGGATGTTGAATCTCTTTGTAAACTGGTCACTGATCTCCGCATAGCTTACAGTGGACCAAAGCATAAAAGTTCGGAATGGACGCAATTCCGTAGTGACTATCTCAAAATGCTTGAGACATTACCAAATAATCGTCTACACCGTGCTGCAAAATTTTTTATTTTGAATCGAAGCACTTCTAGTGAAACAACTGAATCTGGTGGACTAACGCCGTTAGCATACTGTGACCGTTTTACAGTTTCGAGTATTGAAAGGTTACGTGCATTAAATGAGTGCTTAAAAAAGGTTATCTTTACTTCTCAGGATTACCAAGAACTTATTCGCAAGCCAGGAAAAAACGTCTTTATTTTTCTTGATCCTCCATATTTGTCAGCCGAAGCATCAAAATTATACGGTAAATCAGGAAATTTACACACAGGCTTTAATCACGGTTTATTAGCAGCAGAACTAAGGAATTGTCCTCATAATTGGTTAATGACGATTGACAATTCTCCTGGAATTCTTGATTTATATTCTTGGGCTAATATTTATCCTTGGGAAAAGCTATATAGCATGACAAATGCAGAAGGACGCAAATCCAAAGGAGGAAAAGAGTTACTAGTGGCTAGCTTTAAAATTGCTACTACAGACTTATCTGATACCACATCAACAGTAGTATTTCTCCACAGTGAAAACGCTGATCCAAAGAAACTAAAGCCTCATCCACTCAATACTGAAATATACGGAACGGAAGATAATATATCAGATTTAATTGAATCAATCCGAGAAAAAGGATTTTTCCAAAACAATCCTATTTTGGTAACTCAACAAGGCCGAACCCTGCAAATCATTTCTGGGCATCGTCGTTGCCGAGCTGCTATCGAAGCTGATTTAGATCAAGTTCCTATTGTACGTGTTGGATCTGATCTCTCTAAAGTTGAAATCGAATCTCGTGTTCTTGATGAGAATTTACACCGTATCAAAGATGGATTTCAATTGTTACGGGAGTTTGAACACCGCAAGCGGATTGAGACAGCTAAACTTGTTAAATGCGAAGCAACGTATACAAATAACAAAGACGAAAACGGTAAATTTCAAACAAACTCATCACTAGATGAATTTTGTGATGCTGCTGCTCATCCTTTAGGATATAGCGGACGAACACTAGAACATGGTGCTAATGCGCTTAGTATCGCAAGCCAATTAAATGATAAAGGATACATAGAAGAAGCACAGCAAATTATTAGCCTAATTCGGGCTAAAAAGTTTGATAATGCTTGGCAACTAGCGCAAAGACAAAGAATTAATAAACAAACAAATACCAACCCAATTCAGGGTGAAATGTTCTTGGAAGTGAGTGAAAGACAGTGTTACATCAAAGGTATTGCAGATGCAGACGCTGAGAAAATTATCAGTGAGTATGGTTATAACTACACTTATCTTATGAAATTAGTTCAGTTGATAGATAAACATATTCAAACAGATAATTATGGATGGAATGATGCCGATTCGTAAAATATTTTTGTACATCAAGCAAGTTTTTAGTTTAGTAATTCTAAGCTTATCTCGCTATAAATTAAAAAGTTTTTCTTTAAAGAGCCATCCCTTCTGTAAAAATGGTGTTTACTACACCTTTAATTGTTGAATTTCAGCAAATGCCACTTGAACTACAAAATCTCACGGGCGGCTACGCTTTGACACCAATTGTCCAAGACATTAACCTCACTCTGCAAACAGGAGAATGGTTGAGTTTAGTTGGTGCTAATGGCTCAGGTAAATCTACTTTACTCAAATTGGTGAGTCGTATTCTCTCGCCACAACATGGAACAGTGCTACTTGATGGCAAAGCAATTCACTCTCAACCCCCAAATCTAGTTGCACAGAAACTGGCATTACTACCGCAACAAGAAACGGTTCCCGTTGGCTTAACAGTGCGACAATTAGTAAGTTTAGGACGCACACCGCATCAAACTTGGTGGCAATGGGAATTAAACGCTGGAGATCGGCTCAAAGTTGAAGTTGCAATTAAAAAGACGCAATTAGAAAAATTAAGCGATCGCTTGGTCGAACAACTCTCAGGTGGTGAAAGACAACGCGCCTTTTTAGCTCTAGCACTAGCGCAAGAACCAAAAGTTTTACTATTAGATGAACCTACAACTTTTTTAGATATCAGCTATCAATTGCAACTATTGGAACTGCTTAAAGAACTGAATCAGCAGCAGGAATTAACTATTGTCACAGTTTTACACGAACTGAATTTAGCAGCACGGTATAGTTCCCGCATTGCATTATTAAAACAGGGTCATATTTGGGAAGTTGGTACACCTGAAGAAGTTCTGACACCAAATGCGATCGCACAAGTATTTGGTGTAGAATCTGTGATTATTAACACACCCGTTGGTTTACAAGTTTGTGCCATTTCTGCTGTTTCATAATGAATCAATTACAGTTATGGCTTTTAATCTACGTGGGTTAAATGATAGGAAGAAACATTTTTCATTTTTAAAATAATAAATCAAATGTGATTGTAGGCAAAAAACTACCTTAAGCAGACATCTTTAAAGCTGCATAGCGTTTATGCCAAGCAAGCAATAACATTCATCTAAACACTTGAATACTCCATCTATTTACAGGATGGGGTATTTAATTGGAGAAATAATGAGAGGGCTGAACACTCATCCTAAGACTTGGTTTCTTGTGTCTGTGCGTCAATAATTACACTCCAGTCATCATTTGTCACAGCAGCTTCAAGTTGACGCTGACGTTCGGCTATACTCGCATCTATTTTTTCAGACTCTTTAGAGAGGGTTGTGTCAGCCATTGCTTTCCGCAGTTTTAGCTTTTTCTCCTCGTAAGCTTGACGTTCCACCTGTGACATTACCGCCTTAGTAGCTTCGCCTACTGTGCTAGCCCACATTTCGCTATCAGTTGCATTACCAGGTGGTGTGCTTTCAAGTTCTGCTATCCACTCATCTCGCAAATCTTCCATTTGTTGACGCTTGGAGAACTTGAATGCTTGCACGCGCACAAAAGCACACTTTTGCTGACCATTTTGGCGAAGATGGGCGTTTAGGGAAAGCAACACATTCCGAGAATAGCCAATGTACTGCGTGCGGCGTTGTGCGTCTAATACTGCGTAAACACCAGCAATTTTAGCGTTCTGAGCAGATGCACTCCAAGCTTCAAGGTCAATGATTTCAGTACCATTGTTTGCCAGTTCAGGGGTTATACTCACCTCAATAGCGGTGTGTTCGTCATCAGAACTATACAAAAATTCATGTAGCCCCTGGTGGTTTATAGGAACATTTTGATGTTCAATTAGCGGGTTGTGCTGAGTTTCCATCGTAGTTTATCTCCGAGTTATTAATTAGTCTGTTAGGTAAAGAAAAATGTTGTGAGAGGCTGGGTTTCTTAAGAAGGCATGGGTATCTATATTTCCTGCTAAGTTAATAACTTGCTGATTTAGAGGTAAGCTTTTCTGGAAATGAGTGTGTCTTAAATCAACCAACCTTTCGCGATTGTGCATGGAATTACTGGCTTTTTTAAAGTTCGTGTTATTAAATAGTTACAAGCTTTAGATAAGTTTAAAATGTTTAACCGATTAATAAATAGTATTGATTGCTCGCCTTGTCAAGGTGTGAGATAGTTTTTTTATGAGTAATCAAGCAGACTCCTAATGAAACGTGGTTTATCACTGTCTTAACAGTAATAAACCACGTACTAGGCTTGATATTACCTTTTAATAGAGACTTGAAATTTTGTGTCTCTATTCATCGTCAAAATCATCTTCGTCGTCTTCCTCTTCTTCCTCGTAATCGTCATCATCTGCTACTTCATCGGCGATTAACTCATCTTCGTCATCCAGAACTGACCTTTCTGCACGTCTGCTGCCAAAACCTGATTCTCCAAGAGTAGGAGAATCTAAATTATAGGTGCGAGCTGTGCGGTCATCTAAGACCATATCCAGGGGATCATCAATTTCATCCAAGACACTACTGGTAATTTCAGCAGCATAATCTTCGATCGCACCGGGTTCTTCATAGGTATTGTACCCAGTACCAGCCGGAATCAATCGCCCGATAATCACGTTTTCCTTTAATCCGCGCAGCCAGTCAGATTTACCTTCGATAGCTGCTTCGGTAAGTACCCGTGTTGTCTCTTGGAAGGATGCTGCGGAGATAAAGCTGTCAGTGTTCAACGATGCTTTGGTGATCCCCAACAATACTGGGGTATACTGTGCCCTCGCACCGCCTGTAATTGCCATAGCTTCGTTCACCTGCTCAACTTGGCGCAGTTCCACCAATTCACCGGGAAGCATGGTAGTGTCACCACCATCATCAATCCTGACTTTGTTGGTCATCTGGCGAACAATTACTTCAATGTGCTTATCGGAAATATCAATCCCTTGAGACTGATACACCATTTGCACTTCATTCACCAAGAATGTTTGTACCTTCTGCAAGGCAATGCTGGCACAAGCATAGATTCCGTCTTCAGAACCCAGGCTAAAGAAGATTTCCAAAATTTCGTGGGGATTAGATGGGCCATCAGTTAACGGTTGTCCCGCTAATACCATTGAGCCATCTGGCACAATCAAGTTTTGTCCGGGGCCCAAAGGATAATCTGTCACCACGCCATTTGATTCTACGACCTTAATAGCGATCGCTTCATCACCACTTTCAGCATAAACTACCTTAACTTCTCCGCCTCGCCGACATAAAATGCAGGCTTCTTTCGGTTTACGAGCTTCAAGTAGTTCCTCAATCCGGGGCAAACCTTGAATGATATCTCCGGTTTTGGCGCGTTCAAACACCAGCAACACCAAGTTATCACCCCGTTGTACTAAATCGCCGTCTTCTATCTGCAACACAGCACCAGGGCTGACTCGATAAGGGCGACCGATACGGGTAGTAACAACGTAGTTTTTAGTACTCAAAGCTGATTCTCCACCAGATGCAGCAGCGGCATTTTTGATATCCACTACTTGCCCTGATTCTGGAGCAAAAACTCCAGGAGCAACTTCTGTACCTTCTACTAGCAAGTCACCCACTTTCACCTTGGGCTGAGTACTAGTATTAATGGTAAGCCTGTCAGCGTCACGTAATACTAAGCAGCGACGCACGTTTTCGGTTCCTTTGCGGACACCTCGCACTTCCCCGCCTTCTTTACACAAGATTTGGGTACGTGCGACTACAGAACCTGGGGCGATGGTTAGCCCATCGTGTACCTCAAGTGTAGTCTGGGTGCTACCTTGGGTGGCATCGGCGGTAATGTCTCGACGAATTACCAAGGATTCCAAAATTACCAGTTGTAAACGTTGAACTTCTGGGTCTTCAGTATCCTCTACTAATTCAATATCTGCTGCCAGAGGTGAAGCATTATGATCTTGTTCCCCTTCTTGCTCAATTTCCAGCACTAACTGGGTTCGCAGTAGTTCTACACCTTCAACAGATTTGACACGTTCTGAATCTTTGTAAGGTAGTCTCTGTACAGCCCGCAACTGAATCGAGCGCCCAGTTTGTTGACTTACAGATGTAGTTGATGGCACATCTGGATTATCTGGTACGGCAAACTCGACTACTGGACGGCTCAACAGGGCGGGGCCTTCTGGTGTTTTCCACATACTGGACATAACGCAATTCCGTGGCAACATTACCTTGGAATTCCTCACCTGGTTGAATGAAGGTGTTATCTCGGCCAATAACTGATTCGGGATCGTCCACCATCAGCAGTTCCCCTGGCTTCACCACAACTTCCCGCAGGATGTCGTTTTTCTGGGTCACTTCTACCACACCACTGTTTTGGCAGAAGATATCTTTCACCACTTCGGTGCCAGCTTCGACAAACTGACCATCTTCCACCAACAGCAAGGAGATATCTTTATTAACTTCGTGGCTTTCTTCGGGAATCCACAACAAGGTACCGCCCTGCACGACTTCATAACCCAGTTTAGCTTTACCTTTTTTCTGGACTTCTACACCAGCAAATTTCAGGAATCCACCAGTAGTTGTGCGATAGCGGTCATCAATTAACTCAGCTACTACTTGACCATTTTGCACTTTTGTGCCTGGTGTAGCTCGGAGGTTAAATACCTGATTGTTGCCCGTGGAGACTAAGTAGTTATTGCGACCTTGAGAACTTTGGACTGTCACGGTTGCCTGGTCTAAAACCACAGAAGCAGTGATAATCTCAATTTCTCTGGTACTCTTACCTGGGGTAGCTTCGGGCAAGCGCACCACACCGCCGTGTAAACTGGCTAACTTGGTTTCTGCTAAAACTCCATTAGCAGCGATCGCATCACCATTTTTCACCACTAATTCGGCCCCTGGCGGCAAGTTGTAAACTTCCCCAGACAAAATCCAAATCAAACCACCGCGTGCGGCTGTGGTTGTGGTATTGCCTTGACGGTCAGTTTTTTGTTCTGGAACAACTTCGGCAAATTGTACTTCCCCTGCTAAGTCAGAAGCGACATCTTTAACTGCTTTTTCTGTATTAGTCCGAGTTGTCCGTCCACCAAGGGCAACCTCTGCCAACAACTGACCTTGTTTTACCTTATTTCCATCAAATACGTATAGTGTTGAACCTTGGGTAAGATGAACCTCTTGGTTCTCTGGAGTAACATCACCTTCTTTTTTGGGTTCCAGAAGCATGATGCCATTAGCTTCAACATAGAGGGCATCTTCCCCGTGGCGGGTACGATACGTTCTAGTCTTCAGTTTGCGAGGAAGCTTGACAGTCCCATCAATTTTGGAACGAACTTGTTGCGCCACTTCTCCAGTAAACACCCCACCAGTGTGGAATGTCCGCATGGTTAACTGAGTACCAGGTTCACCGATACTTTGGGCAGCAATAATCCCTACAGCTTCGCCCAAGTCCACCATCTTAGCGTGTGCCAAACTCCAGCCGTAGCAGTGTTGACAAACAGAACGTGCGGCTTCACAAGTTAGTGGCGATCGCACCACAACTTCTCCCACCCCAGATTCTTCAATTTTCTTCGCCAATTCTTCAGGAATTGGGGAATTGCGTGCTGCAATAACTTCTTTTGTGACTGGATGCACCACATCTTCGCCAATTACCCGTCCCATCAAGCGGGTTCCCAGAGGAATCAAAGTTTTGGCACCTTCTGTCATTGGTCGAATCGCAAGACCTCTAGTGGTGCCGCAGTCAAATTCTCGAATGATTACATCCTGAGATACGTCCACCAAACGGCGGGTGAGATAACCAGAGTCAGCCGTCCGCAAGGCAGTATCCACCAATCCTTTTCGGGCACCGTAAGACGAAATAATATATTCCGTCACAGTTAATCCTTCACGGAAATTGGTTTTAATGGGCAAATCGATAATTTCCCCTTGAGGATCTGCCATCAGTCCCCGCATCCCCACCAACTGCCGCACTTGTGAGATATTACCCCGTGCCCCGGAGAATGCCATCATGTATACGGAGTTCAGGGGATTAGTCTTCTTGAAGTGAACGACTACTTCATCTTTCAAGGCTTCACTAGTACCGTTCCAAGTATCGATTACCTTTTGGAAGCGTTCTACTTCAGTGATTTCTCCCCGTTGATAACGGGTTTCAGTAGCGCGAATTTCTTCCTCGGCTGCTTCTAAGAGCAATCGCTTAGGTTGGTGGTATCATCAAGTCATCTACACTGATGGAAACCCCGGCTTTGGTAGCGTAACGAAATCCCAAATCTTTCAATTTGTCCGCCATCACTGCGGTTCGCGCTGTACCATAATTCGTAAAAGCCCAAGAAATTAATTTTTGCAGTTGACTTTTGTTAACTAACGCGATTGCGAAAAATCATTTTTTCGTTAGTCATTAATCATTAGTCCTGAGTCATCAATAATTAATAATTCTTAATTCGTAGTTCGTAATTCGTATTTCATTGCTTCAATTACGAATTACGAATTAGAAATTACGAATTAGCTTGCAAGTGCTTCCTGAATGGCATTGTTGTAAATAACGCGACCAGGAGTTGTGTATATATACTGTGAAAGTACATTGCCCTTAGCGTCTTGTCTGACTCGACGGAACTTATAGAGTAATGTGCGGGTACCATCCTCGTTTTCCGTCACTTTTACCGGTTCTGTATCCGCCTGGTCTGATTCTATTTCACCGTCGAACCTTACGTAAATATAGGCGTGCAAGTCAATTTGATCTTGCTGGAAAGCCATAATTACATCCTCTAGCGAAGAAAAGTAATTTCCTGCTCCTTTTGTCGCACCCGGATTTTCTGCTGTTAAATAATAGCCTCCCAACACCATATCTTGGCTAGGCGTGATGATTGGTCTACCCGTGGCTGGTGACAAAATATTGTTAGAAGCCAACATCAACAACCGCGCTTCAGCCTGACTTTCTAACGATAGAGGGACGTGTACCGCCATTTGGTCGCCGTCAAAGTCGGCGTTAAACGCTGGACAAACTAGAGGATGCAGTTGAATCGCTCTACCTTCTACTAAAATTGGTTCAAAAGACTGAATACCCAAACGGTGTCAACGTTGGTGCCCGATTTAGCATTACAGGGTGTCCTTCAATTACCTCTTCCAGCACATCCCAAACACTGGGATCATTTCGGGATATAAGTTTTTTTCGCAGCTTTGATGTTATTCACCATGCCGCTACGAATCAGGCGGTTAATTACAAATGGTTGAAATAGCTCAATTGCCATTTCTCTAGGCAAACCGCACTGGTGAATTTTCAGCTTTGGCCCGACTACAATTACCGAACGTCCAGAGTAGTCAACCCGTTTACCTAACAAGTTTTGTCGGAAACGTCCTTGCTTACCTTCAATAATGTCGGCCAAAGATTTCAGGGGTCGGTTATTTGCCCCTACCACAGTGCGTCCCCGACGACCATTGTCAATCAAGGCGTCCACTGCTTCTTGCAGCATCCGCTTTTCGTTCCGGACAATAATGTCTGGTGCGCAAAATTTCTTGCAAGCGTGCCAAACGATTGTTCCGGTTAATTACCCGCCGATACAAATCATTCAAATCGCTGGTGGCAAACCGTCCGCCATCTAGCTGCACCATTGGGCGCAAGTCAGGGGGAATCACGGGAATAACTGCCATTACCATCCACTCTGGTTTGGAACCAGTGGCGATAAAGTTGTCAATCACTCCGCAGTCGCTTAATTAGCTTGGCTCTCTTTTGCCCCTTGGCGTTACCAATTTCTTCGCGTAGGCTTTCGGCTTCTTGTTCCAAATTGATATCGGCAAGCAAACGCAACAGCGCTTCAGCCCCAATACCTACCTCTACGCCTTGCAGCACAGAATCTTCGCTATAAATTTGGTCTTCTATTTCCAACCACTGGTCTTCACTCAGTAGTTGTTTGTAAGTTAAAGTTTCGGCATTACCTGCACTCAGGACAACATAAGAGTTGAAATAGACAATCTGCTCGACATCCCGCAAGGGCATATCCAACAGGATGGAAATATAGCTAGGAATGCCTTTGAGATACCAAACATGAGCTACTGGTGCGGCGAGTTTAATATAGCCCATGCGGTGGCGACGCACCCGTGACTCGGTGACTTCCACGCCACAGCGCTCACAAACAATACCTCTATGACGGACTCTTTTATACTTACCACAATGGCATTCCCAATCTTTCGCGGGGCCAAAGATGCGCTCACAAAACAAGCCATCCATCTCTGGCTTGAGAGTTCGGTAGTTAATCGTCTCTGGCTTGGTAACTTCACCGACTACTTGACCATTAGGCAATGTTCTTTCGCCCCACTGCCGAATGCGTTCGGGGGAAGCCAAGCCGATTTTTACGTAGTCAAACTGATTAGTTTGGGCAGGTCTCATATTTAATTCGTAATTAACAATTTCTAATTCGTAATTTCGTAATTAACAATTTCTAATTCGTAATTCGTAATTCAAGAATTAATTACGAATTACGAATTATTAATTACGAATTATTTACTCGTCTTCTTCCAGAGATTCGCGGGAAAGAGATTCATAAGTGGGTCGAGCAGGTGTGCGACGGGCTGATTGGTCTGCCATCAAATCGACTTCCACATCTAGGGAACTACCGTCTGCTTGGGTTTCTACCTTGTGTACAGCAATATCTAACCCTAATGATTGCAACTCGCGCATCAGCACCTTAAATGACTCTGGGGTTCCAGGTCGAGGAATCGCTTTACCCTTAACGATCGCATTTAACGCTTCATTCCGCCCTTGCATATCGTCGGACTTCACCGTCAGCATCTCCTGCAGGGTGTAGGCGGCGCCGTAGGCTTCCAGAGCCCAGACCTCCATTTCCCCGAAGCGCTGACCGCCGAACTGCGCCTTGCCGCCCAGTGGCTGCTGGGTGACCAGCGAGTACGGGCCGATGGAGCGGGCGTGGATCTTGTCGTCGACCAGGTGGTGCAGCTTCAGCATGTAAGCCACACCGATGGTAATTGCTCGGTCAAATGGTTCGCCTGTACGACCGTCATACACCATGATTTTGCCTGGATTATCTGGGTTATATACCCAGTCTTTCCCTGTTTCGTCACGTGCTTCTTGCAATTTGCCATGCACGATTCGGCGAGATGTCTCTTCACCGTACATTTCATCAAATGGAGTAATCTTAAATCGGACTCCCAAGGTTTGACCAGCCCAACCCAAGAGGCACTCAAATACTTGTCCGACGTTCATCCGGCTGGGTACACCCAAGGGGTTAAGTACAATGTCCACTGGTGAACCATCGGGCAAATAAGGCATATCTTCTGCTGGTAATATCCGAGAAATAATCCCTTTATTACCGTGGCGTCCTGCCATTTTGTCCCCAACTTGGATTTTGCGTTTTTGAGCAACATACACCCGGACTACCATATTGGCTCCTGGTGGCAGTTCATCACCTTGTTCACGAGTAAACAAGCGCACATCAACTACGCGGCCTTTTTCACCGTTTGGTACTCGCAGAGAATTGTCTCGCACGTCCCGTGCTTTCTCACCAAAGATGGCACGTAAGAGTTTTTCTTCTGGCGGTTGGTCAGATTCACCTTTGGGTGTGACTTTTCCTACCAAGATATCACCAGCTTCTACCCATGCCCCAATGCGAATGATCCCCTGTTCATCCAACTGACGCAAGGCATCTTCCCCAACGTTAGGAATTTCTCTAGTTATTTCTTCTGGCCCCAGTTTTGTCTGTCTGGCTTCAATTTCATATTTTTCAATGTGAATTGAGGTGTAGACATCATCCTGCACAAGCCTTTCAGAGATTAAAATTGCGTCTTCGTAGTTGTAGCCTTCCCAAGGCATATAGGCAACGACGATATTTTGTCCTAGCGCCAATTCACCGCCTTCGGTGGAGGAGCCATCAGCCAACACTTGACCAGCAACAACCCGTTCACCAATGCGGACGAGAGGTTTCTGATTTAAACAGGTGTCTTGGTTGGAGCGTTGGTATTTGGAAAGGGTGTATCTAATTTCGGAGTTGTTAGCTTTGGGACGGACGCGAATTTCTGTAGCATCCACATAAGTCACATCGCCATCGGTACGCGATACAACTACCATCCCGGAGTCTCTTGCTCCTTGGGCTTCCAAACCAGTACCCACCAGAGGGCGTTCTGGCTTGAGCAGGGGTACTGCTTGCCGTTGCATGTTCGACCCCATCAGCGCTCGGTTAGCGTCATCATGTTCCAAAAAGGGAATCATGCTGGTTGCTACCGACACAATCTGTACGGGAGATACTGCTACGTAGTCCACCTGTTCTGGTGTTGTGGTGGAAAATTCTTGGCGATAACGAACTGGCACTAGTGGCCCAATAATGTGCCCGGTTTCATCTACAGGAATATCTCCCGGAGCAACCCGCAGATCGTCTTCTTCATCAGCTGTCATGTAGGCTGGAGGCAGATCAAATCTGACTCGCCCATTTTCTACAGGTCTAAATGGTGTTTCTAAGAAGCCGTACAAGTTTACCCGCGCATGGGTTGCTAAGGAACCAATCAATCCGGCGTTGGGGCCTTCTGGTGTCTCAATGGGGCAAATGCGTCCATAGTGACTAGGATGAATATCTCGCACGGCAAAACCAGCGCGTTCACGAGTTAAACCACCAGGACCAAGGGCACTTAGACGGCGTTTGTGGGTCAGTTCTGCTAAGGGATTGGTTTGATCCATGAACTGACTTAATTGGCTGGAACCAAAGAATTCTTTAATTGCTGCTACCAATGGTTTGGGGTTCACTAAGGAAGCGGGAGTTAGTACTTCAGCATCGGATACGGTCATCCGTTCCCGAATAATTCTCTCTAAGCGGTTTAAGCCTACCCGCACTTGGTTTTGCAGCAATTCACCGACGCTTCTCACCCGACGGTTGCCTAAATGGTCAATGTCATCGATATTACCGATGTCATATTCTAGGTTGATCAGGTAATCCACGGCTGCCAAAATATCGCCAGCAGTCAACACTCGCATTGTGTCTGGGACAGAAAGGCGCAATTTTTTGTTGAGTTTGTACCGTCCAACGCGACCAAGGTCATAACGTTTCGGGTCAAAGAAACGAGAATCTAGGAGTTGTTGTCCACCTAATACTGTGGGTGGTTCACCAGGACGCAGTTTCCGATATAACTCCATCAGGGCTTCTTCTTCAGAAAACTGCCCTTCTTTTTCGATAGTTTTTTGGAAATATTCGGGGTGGCGTAAGGCGTCAAATATTTCGTTGTCTGATAGCCCTAAAGCTTTTAGAAGTACCTGCGCTGATAGTTTGCGGGTTTTGTCGATGCGTACCCAAACTAAATCGTTACGGTCTGTTTCAAATTTCAGCCATGCTCCCCGGTTGGGAATTAAGCTAGCTGAATAAGTACGCCGCCCGTTTTTGTCGATTTCTGATTTGTAATAGACCCCTGGCGATCGCACTATCTGATTGACAATTACCCGCTCGGCTCCGTTAATAATAAACGTGCCGCGATCGGTCATCAAAGGCAAATCACCAATGAATACCTCTTGCTCTTTGATTTCCCCGGTTTCTTTATTAATCAGTCGTGTGGGAACATACATTTGGACAGCATAAGTACTATCCCGCCGTTTCGCTTCTTCAACGCTGTACTTTGGCTCCTTGAGTTTGTAGTTATGACCCAAAAAGTGCAGTTCTAATTTACCCGTATAATCTGTAATAGGACTAAAGGAGTTAAGTTCTTCTATCAGCCCTTCTTCTAAAAACCAGCGAAAGCTTGACCTCTGGATTTCAATCAAGTCGGGCAACAGAAAGGCGGGTTCCATATACGTTTCTTTAGTCATGCCTCTACCTTTGTCAACCTGGTTAAATTTTTCTTTGGACACTGCTGTTTAACGCTTCCCACTGCTAGCCAGTGTCCTTAGCTGTTTGGGAACTTTCTTCTTACACACTTGTTATTTACAAGTGTGGGCAAACGCAGCGATTAAAGCTGGCAGGAATAGGCAATCTTGACAAGGCGGTAATCGCCGCTCATGGGTGACTCAGAAGCCAGAAACCAGCTATAGTTTTGATTCAAGAAGAATATACAGTTAAGATATCCCTGAGTTTGATTTACTTTCCTCACTTCCCCTCCAAAAAGCGCTTTAATTTCCTGACACAGCACTACACAGTGTGTCTTTAATGCACCTCGCTGTTTATACTCTCAGTGATATCCTAGATAAGCTAAGACTGAGGGGATGATCCGCACCTTTTTGGCTTTGAATCAGAATCACTTCATTTTGCTGAATTTTACTCACAAGGCAATTTTGTTTAACGATTTTGAATAGGTTCAATAGACATCAAACCGATGTTGTGTAAAAGTCTAGCTCAATTTGGATTGGCACGGTTAGTCATCTGTGGAGAGCATCCGTTTGTAGAGATTGGGAGGATGGCCAAGCCATAACAGCACAAAAAAATGTCAAATGAGAAGTTTTAAGCTCCTTCTTTTATCATTATGGCGCAAGCAAAATGTTTTTGAGGGAATAATATTAGCATATTTTTGTCCCCCTATAGTTTTATTTTTTTTAGTACAACTTAACAAAAAACACTAAGACACAGGTGATATCGACAGACCAAATAACTCACAGGCATTTTGGGTGGTTTGATGGGCGATCGCCTCTAACGTTTCCTGACGCAGTTTAGCTACTTGCTCGGCTACATAAAGTACGTAGGCAGGCTCGTTACGTCTCTCGCCCCGTTTCGGAACTGGAGCGAGAAATGGACAGTCTGTTTCAATCAATAGGCGATCGCTACTTACCATTGCCGCTGAGGATTGGATCGCTTTGGCATTTTTGAACGTTACCGTTCCGCTAAAGCTGATGTAGAAGCCTAAATCGAGAAACCATTGAGTTTCTTCTGGCGTTCCTCCCCAGCAATGCATGACACCGCGCACTCTTTCACCTTTGAGTTTCCGCCATTTTTGCAACACTTCCCTGGTTGCCACAGCAGCATCACGGCAGTGAATAATCACTGGTAAGTTGAGTTCAGATGCGATCGCCAACTGTGACTCGAACACCATGTATTGTTGTTCGTAGTTATCAGCTTTGTAAAAATCCAGCCCCATCTCCCCAATTGCTACCACATTCGAGTCAGAACTCGCTAAAGTTTTGATTTTCTCGGCTGTGTCGCTATTCCATTTTTCAGCATCTAAAGGATGTAATCCCACTGCGAAGCTGATTTCGGGAAACTCTTGGGCTATGGATTGAATACTGGAAAACTCCTCCGGGTGAACACAGGAATGTACTAAACGCACTACACCTGCTTTTTGCCACCGCGATCGCACTGTTGCTAAATCCGGCTGGAAACTATCAAAGTTAAGATGTACGTGCGTGTCTATCAGTTGCATCTTTTGTTTTTTGTTGTTTGTCCTTCGTCATTTGTCGTTTGTTTTGTGACCAATACCAATAACTAATGACTAAGGACAAATGACTACTCAGTCGCTGTTTGTGCCAAAGGTTTTAGTCGGTTAGCTAATCTTGACTTTTTTCTTGACCCATTATTTGGGTGAAGGACACCCCGTTTTATCGCTTTATCGATTTTGCTGTAAGCTTCAGATAACCGATCTTGCACTTCTTGTTTTAGTTCTGGGGTAGGATTAGCTGTATAAGCAGCTACAGCATTAACGTATTTCTTCATCAGCGTCTTGACTGCTGATTTATAAGCTTTGTTACGCAGTCGGTTACGTTCTGCGATTCCGGCACGCTTGAGAGCAGACTTTGTATTCGCCACAGTCAATTCCAAAAATACTATTAATTATGTACACACACTACTAGACTTACTAATATAGCATCCAAATTGCTAATGTTATAATTTCCTAAAAAAAATTTGGTATTGAATTATGGCGCATGGGTGAATAATTAGTAGTTCTACTTGCCCAGTGCCCAACTCAGTCTGTTGTCAATTTAGGAAATGCGTTAGAATGAGACATAGATGCTAGATAAAACTCTTACCCTAAATCATCACAACCTGATTAAAAAGCAATGTGATTGCCAATAATAAATAATCTGGCCGTAAAGCAGATGTATTGTCAAAGGCAAGCAACTGTAAAAAGCTAAGTTTCAGGTATCTCCAAGTATAGAACCGACATATCGTAATCTGTACAAATATGCAAACACACCACCAGCACTCCGCAAGGAGTGAGGCAAAGGCTATAAGGGTAGCGGAAAATGGCATCTCCTTTCTACCACTAGCCTGCCAAGGCTTGTCGGAGTGAGTAATTAAGTTACCTTCTCAAGCAAAATATATGCTGGTAGCCTTGAGAGTATCAAAAAAATCCAGGTTAAGCTAGAGAAGAGAATTAGAGTCAGCTTACATACCCCAGTGGGTCAAGAGCAATACTAATCTCAGGTGGCAATAAATATTATTATTTTGGCATTGTCCTTACTCCATGCTGCGAATCATTACTCAGCAGGCAGACGTTAGAGCAGAACTACAACGGATCTGCGAGCGCACCCATGATGAACAGGTGCTTCACAAAGAAGCAACGGTACGGGAAATTTTGCAAGCAGTGAAGCGCCAAGGCGACAAAGCTGTATTGCATTACACAGCTGAATTTGACAAACAAACCCTAAAAGCAGAAGAGCTCCGAGTTACAGGTTCGGAACTGGATGCAGCCTATCAACAGGTATCGAAGGAGTTTTTAGCCGCAATTCGGCTAGCTTGCCGCCAAATTGAAGGGTTTCATCGTCAGCGAGTACCGAAAAGTTGGGTACACTTTGGCGATGATGAAGTAGTACTGGGCAAACGCTACACCCCTGTAGACCGAGCCGGGTTATATGTGCCTGGTGGCCGTGCCGCCTATCCCAGTACAGTGCTGATGAATGCAATTCCGGCTCATGTTGCTGCTGTACCCCACGTGGTGATGGTGACACCACCAGGGGCAGGGGGTGTAATTAATCCAGCAGTCTTGGTGGCTGCCCAAGAAGCAGGGGTACAAGAAATTTATCGCATCGGGGGCGCACAAGCGATCGCTGCTTTAGCTTATGGCACAGATACGATTCCGAAAGTGAATGTAATTACTGGGCCTGGTAACATTTATGTCACCCTAGCAAAAAAACTTGTCTACGGCATCGTCGGTATTGATTCTTTGGCAGGCCCCAGCGAAGTGCTGATAATTGCCGATGAAACCGCAAATCCAGTACATGTAGCTGCTGACTTGCTGGCTCAAGCCGAACACGATCCAATGGCGGCAGCAATTTTGCTGACGACAGATGCTGCTTTGGCGAAAAACGTACAATTAGCCTTGGAAAGACAGTTAGTGGATCATCCACGGCGAATAGACACAGAAAAAGCGATCGCTCACTACGGCTTGATTATCCTTGTAGAATCGCTCCAAGCAGCAGCAGAACTCTCAAATGAATTTGCCCCCGAACATCTGGAATTAGAAATCAAAGATCCTTGGGCGCTCCTCCCACAGATTCGTCACGCTGGGGCAATCTTTTTGGGTTATTCAACACCAGAAGCTGTAGGAGACTATTTAGCAGGCCCTAACCATACTTTGCCAACTTCTGGCGCTGCCCGCTATGCTTCGGCATTGGGGGTTGAAACTTTCCTCAAACACTCTAGTATTATTCAATACTCTCAAACCGCGCTGCAAAATGTGGCTGGTGCCATTGATGTGCTAGCAACAGCAGAAGGTTTACCTTCTCATGCTGATTCAGTAAGACGCCGAATTCAGCAAGAAGAGTGATTTGGAATGCTTAATTTTTTCTTATAACTAAAAGTTGGGATAGCGATACCGACGGTGAGCTACGCTAAAGCACGCCACTTATCCTGCCTTCAGATGCCCTTTAAGCGTCTACAAGTCGGGCATTGCCGACGGGTAATTTATAGGGCAGGTGTTTTCAGTGGCAAAAACTTGTGAAAAGCTTCTCTAGAACAGTTGCCACAATTCACTACTATGAAAGTAATGCGATGATCTATCGCCTAGCCTTAAATATATAGACTAATTGGTAAATAAAAAATTGGTTTAGTGTCGCTACCGACGAATTTTGCTAGATACTTATTATGTAAAGGGTCTACTCTTTAGGAGACGAGAGCGATGCTAAATAGTGTTTTGGTAGCTCTGGATGGTTCGGAAATTTCAGAACGAGTAATTCAGGCTTTAGATAATTTAGCCTTGTCAAAAGATTCCAAGGTTATTTTTTGTCATGTGTTTCCCACACCAGAGTCAGAGATGGAACTACCCGCTGATCGTCCTCAGCCAGAGTCCCCAACATTTTCTTATTTTCAGATTGAAAAACAGCTGCAATCTTATCAGGAAAAGTTATCACTCACAAGTGAGTTAGAACTAGTAACTGGTGATCCTGCTGAAGAGATTATTCGCCTTGCCAATATTTATAAAACTGACTTGATTATAATTGGCAGTCGTGGATTGATGGGGATGAAGCGAATTGTTCAGGGTTCTGTTAGCAGTCAAGTTGTAGAAGAGGCTTATTGTTCAGTATTAGTCGTCAAACCGAGGTAAAAATTTGTCAGGGGAAGCAATCACTGCATTCAGTGTCAAATTTTTTCAGAGTTAAAATTAATTTGTAGTAACTGCCTAGCTAGTAGTAATTGAGGCGAGAAAAACAGAGACATTACCAAGTAGCGCCTGAGTAATAACTTCCAGTAAGTTAAGACCCTGCTTAGAAGCAGTGGAAAGATGCATAACGGATATTAGCGAATGAAACCGCAAACTCGAAGGAGCGAAAACCACCGGAAATCTTCTGCTTACATTTCATCATCCGCAAGTCACGTTCTGCCTGATTATTGGTAAAGGGAACATCAGGTTGTGTCAGAAACCGTAAAACATCACTCTGAAAATTTTGAAGCCGCAACAACAAGTTATGACCAACACGTCGTTTCACCCGCCCACGATTACCTTTGCGGATTAGGGGTGATTGAGAGGAGTGAAAACTCAGCCCTCGTTGTAGAATTTGCTCGTACAGTTGAGTCAGACGAGCAACAACATTTTTGGGAATACCTGATTGATAACGATGCTTGTAATTGCAAGCTAAAAGCAACAACTTGTTCATGGATTTAGCCCAAGGTTCTTGCTCGATTTCATCTATTGCTTTGAGTTCTCGAAGATGATGGGCATTACACAAAGCGTGATTGACATCAAGGAGTTGATAATAGGGTTTCCAATGGTCGTGGACTACTACACCCTTGATATCAGCTAATACTTCTATGTCTTTACGTTGAGGAGAAACTCGATACCAAGTTTGTGTTTTAGTGGCAACCACGTGCAGCCAATTGGTTTTACCACCAATCCTCAAAGAAAGTCTCGTCTAAATGTTTAACTGCTGCTGCTTTTACCTCAGAGGCCATCTCTGCTACTACTGGTTCTATGATTTGAGCCAGAGTCAAAGTTGTCTTTGCGATTGTCCCTGGTGTCATTCGGCAACCAAATAAATCTAGCAGCACTTCACTCAATCGGTCTTCGGGAATAAAGTGTTGATGATTTAGATAAGCTGCAACTGCTCTAATTCTGGCTCCATACTGTACTGGTGCTGTGACAGATTCTGGAAAACTACCTTGTAGGAGAGTTTTACATTCTGGACATTCTTTGACTGCCACTCTGTGTTCTGTGACGATGATGCGTGGGGCTGGTTATATCAAATTACTTGTCGCTTGATGATTTTTTGATTCCTACATCCCCAATATCACTTGCCACATCCAGGACATGAGCATGGTGTTGGATGTTCTACTATTTTCTCTGGCTCTAATACTTGTTTTAATGTCTGCCCTGGATGACCTATCTGCCCCCCTGATGGCCGCTTCCCTTTTTCTCTTAAACTTTTTGTCCGTATTTGATTTGACTTTTTGAGTCCGTCGCTGGCTGGTGGTTTTGAACTTGTTTGGCTATCTAGTCCCAAACTTCTCTCTAGCTCTGCTATCCTTTCCAGCAGTGCCTTAACCTCTAGCTCTAGCCTTTCTATTTTTTGATCTTTTTCTTCTGGACTCATTCTTGAACATTACCATCTTTCCTCCCTTCACGGGAATATCCCTGACTTTCCTACCTGGGCAGTTACAATTAAACAAGTTTTAACAGCCGACGATTAAATAAAAATTATTCGATTCTGTTTTCTCTGCGTCTCTGTGGTTAACTAAATTACTTTGAAACCGCAGAGGCACAGAGAGAAAAAAGAGATTCTTCGAGTCATCTTGAAAGGGCTAGTTTTAGAGACAAGGAAAAACCCCCTTCTACGTTCAATTCGATTTAACGTTCTTGAGTTGCCAGAAACTGACGCAAGCTCAACAAACTCAGCGTTTGACCCAAATTCAAGGGCAAAATTGAAACTCCTTCCAATCGGGATTGTACCCAACCTTCTCCCCAGTACCATTCGTGGAACCCGTCAATTCCTCCGCTAAGTACCAAGCGGAGACAGTTGGATTTGACAACATCTACTTGATGATGAATTGGGACTGGCCCAGTCCAAGTTGTAAATTGGAATCCGGCAAGCAGTTCTTCTGGCATTCCTGGCGCAAAGCGTTGCCCTAAAAGCCATTTTTCTAGTTGTACCGGATGCAGCAGACTGTCACGAATTGCATCTGTTGATGCTTCGATTTCGATCCGCAGTTGGCTTTGTTGAAAATTACCCAGCATTTTTCTAGGATTACCTAAAGGTGAGACAAGTTCAGGAATTGCACTAAAAAAACATCCCATAGTAGGGGCGCAAGGCATTGAACCCCTACAAATCTACAAATAATTTGGGATATATTTATTTTTTGCAATTCCCTTATCTTTAATATGGCAAATAGAATCACTCATAATTATGGTGTCACTTTTCTACCAGCAGAGAACTTAGAATAGAAAAAGTGAACTTGTTAAGAAATGTAAGGTTATTCATGGCGGATCAGTTAATTCGTGCAACAGCAGCCGAAGGTGGAATTCGTGCCGTAGGTGTGATAACCACACGTTTAACAGAAGAAGCGCGAGGGCGTCACAAGCTTTCATACGTGGCAACGGCAGCGCTGGGTCGGACTATGGCAGCAGGCTTGTTAATGGCTTCTAGTATGAAGCGAACTGGGTCAAGGGTCAATGTGCGGGTAAAGGGTGATGGGCCTTTGGGTGGCATATTGGTAGATGCAGGCTTAGATGGTACGGTACGCGGGTATGTGGCAAATCCATCAGTGGAATTGCCTCCTAATGCCAAAGGTAAGCTAGATGTTGGTCGTGCAGTTGGTGGCGGCTACCTCTACGTTGTGCGGGATATCGGTTATGGTTATCCTTACTCTAGTACTGTTGAGCTAGTTTCTGGGGAAATTGGCGATGATGTGGCTCATTATTTGGTGAATTCTGAACAAACACCCTCGGCTTTAGTTTTAGGTGTGTTCGTGGGAGCAGGTGGAGTAACTGCGGCAGGAGGATTACTGATACAAGTATTGCCCAAAGCTGCTAGGGACGAAGCTTTAGTAGAAACGTTGGAATCACGGGTTGCCGGTCTAGCAGGATTTACGCCATTGTTGCAAGCCGGGAAGAATTTAACTGAAATCTTTAGCGACCTGTTGGGAGACATGGGACTGGAAATCTTTCCCGAACGGCAAATACTGCGCTTCCACTGTGGTTGTTCTTTTGATCGCGTTCTGGGGGCACTGAAGATTTTGGGGGAAGCGGAACTGGAAGATATGATTGTTAAAGATGATGGGGCAGAAGCAATTTGCGAATTTTGTGGCAATGTTTACGAGGCAAGTAGCGATCAGTTAGCTCAACTAATTGCCGATTTGCAAGCTGAATCTACTGTTTCAGAATAAAGTATAAAATAGCACTGATTTTTTAGATTGTTAATGGTACTCTGTGGAGAGAGATAATCAAAAAGTAGCTTTTTAATCATGAGAAAGTTACTATGTCAACAATGGAATTATCAACCTAAAACATAGCGCTATTCAATTATTTTGGTGTGAGAGATGACAGAGCGGGATATTCCAGACAGTTGGTCTTCAGCCAGTGGAAGAGAGCCAGATCAAAACAAAAGATTATCCCGAACAGAACAATTCGGTGAAACTCAGCCATTTGATGTCCCAGCTACTGGTTCTACCTCCAAGTCAGTGAAGCGGCGAAAAAAAAACCATAGGAAAGGATTACCTATAAATAGTAATTCAGAAGAAACTGGACAACTCAGTAGTACTGGTGGGAAATGGCCACGCTGGATGAAAAGCTGGACATTATGGCTGGTACTACTAATGTTGATTCCTGGCAGTGTAGGATTCTTGGCAATGGCAATGCTGCTAAAGTTGCCATCTGCCCCTAATTGCCCCTCGATTTTCTGGCCTCTAGCTAGTGCTTCCGTGCGGTTACACTGCGCTCAGTTAGCGGCTTCTAAGCAAACAGTGAACGACCTATTGCAAGCGATCGCTCTGGTGAAGCAACTACCACAAAATCACCCGTTGCATGGAGAAATTGATCGTTTCATCGAAGAATGGTCGCGGGATATTTT
Organism: Nostoc cf. commune SO-36; assembly: GCF_023734775.1. NCBI lineage: Bacteria > Bacillati > Cyanobacteriota > Cyanophyceae > Nostocales > Nostocaceae > Nostoc > Nostoc commune. The sequence continues at coordinate 4,270,351 of NZ_AP025732.1, forward strand.
GAAGCTAGCCGATCAAAGTTTCCAAACAGGGAATTTAGAGGAAGCGATCGCTACTGCTCGGAAGATACCCGAAGATGTAGCAGCTTATAAATTAGTCGATGAACAAGTTGACAAATGGCAGTTAATTTGGTCAAAGGCAGAAGCGACATACAACGGTGCGATCGCCGAAGTAAAGGAACGGCGCTGGCAATCGGCCTTCATGTTATCCGCCAAAATGCTGCGCGTAGACAATCAATACTGGGCGGGTACTAAATACGACCAATTGAATCGTCTAATTGCCACAGCACGGGAAGATGGCGATAAGTTAGGAAAAGCCGAAAGTTTAGCAAACACCAAAGTAGTCGATAAATTACTAGAAGCGATCAAATTAGCCGAGTCCATTGGGCCAGAAAGTTACATTTACCAAAAAGCTCAAGAAGCGATTCCCGCATTTGGACGCAAAATGCTGGAGTTGGCACAGTCAAAACTAGATAAGCAGGATGCCGATGAAGCGCTGAATATTGCTAGGCAAATTCCTGAAAGCACCAAACTACAGGGCGAAACCGATGACTTTATCGCCATAGCTGATGCCAAAAGGAGTGCTTGGATCGGTAACGTTTCTGGTTTAGAAGCAGCGATCGCTCAAGCACAACAAATTGATCCTTCTAGACCAGTGTATAACGAAGCACAACAACTAATTGCTCATTGGCAGTTGGAAATTGAAGATGTTGCCTATCTAGAAAAAGCGAGAATATTAGCTAGCCAGGGAACAGTCCCTAATCTAACAGCTGCGATCGCCCAGGTGCAGCTTATCCCTGCTAGTAACCCCCGCGCTACAGAAGCTAGGCAAGAAATAGGTCGCTGGCAAGCCCAGGTGGAGACAATTGAAGACCAACCTTACTTAGAACGCGCCGAACAAATAGCAATATTCGAGGATATTAACTCGTTGCAAGCTGCGATCGCTCAGGCTAGCGAAATTCGTAGAGGTCGTGCTTTATATCCAGAAGCACGGAAAAAAATTCGTACTTGGGTAGCAAAGATTCAGCGAATTCAAGACCAACCCTACTTGGATCAAGCACAAGAATTAGCTCAAAGTGGAAATCTCACAGCTGCCATTAACGCAGCTCAACAAATTGCCTCGTCGGGAAGGGCGCTTTCCCAAGAAGCACAAGCTGCAATAAATGACTGGGAAGGGCAAATTCGCACTAGAGAAAACTGGAGGAAGGCTCAGGAAGTGGGGGCGGCTGGCACACCAGAAGCATTGGTTGAAGCAATACGGTTGGCGGATCGAGTTTCAAGCAATAGCATTCTACGTATGGATGCGAATCTAGCTATTGACCAATGGAGTCAGCAATTGTTAGAAATAGCACGCTCTCAAGGTCAGTCTGATATTGCTAGAGCCATTGACATTGCCAAATCGATTCCACGCGGTAGTGCTGCTTACAGTCCAGCGCAAGAGCAAATTAAGACTTGGCAAGAATTTCTCAATCCTAAACCGGAACCCCAACCTCAGCCTCAGCCTGAATCTCAACCATTTCCTCCATCAACTACTCCTAATGGGCAGTAATATCTTTATTTAATGATTGATTCAGCATTTTGAAAGGGCATATCAGGGTGTAAAGAGAAAATTTCTTCAATGTGTCTTAATTTCCAACATTTCTCAAGTAGGGATTACAGATGTGCGCCCCCATATAGCGGTTCCCATTTAGATACGGTACAAAATTATATCGCAAGATGTAGGGGCACGGTATGCCCGCCGCAGCGATGTCTACGACGGGCTGCGCCTACGCACTTCTTATAGACAGCACCTTTGTTCAACCAACTGTAATCACTGTTCCCACACTCTCATTCGCCAATCTATCCACTGCACATACGGCATAAGTTCCCGCTTGTTGCACAGTAGCAAAGGTTGTGCCAGCAGATAAAATTCGCTGAATTGTCCAAGTATCGCCAGTTTGCCGATAAAGTGTCCAAGAACGAACTGGCTGATTATCTCCAGGCTGCCAACTCAATTTGCGGTTATTCACTTGTAATCCAATAGGTGGAGGAGGTGGTGTAGTATCCTGCCAAGACAAAGTTGGTGGTAACGCAGGTTTGTTATAAAGCAGACTTTGGAATTTATCAGCAATGCCCTGACTATTTTCTGTCAAAACACTGAGATTAAAGAAGATATTCCCTAGTGACAACCGTCCAGCTTGGCTACGACTAATTTTCACCTGCTTTTCAATTTCATCACTCTCCCGACTCTTGTTGCTTGGTTCTGTTAAATTGTTACCCGCATAAACGTGTCTTTGCTTTGTGTTTATCTGTGTCCACCACTGTAGCAACGCCGAATAACTTTGTTGTGTTTGATCTGTGCGCCAATAAAGTTGAGGAGCAATATAATCAATCCAGCCTTCTTCTAACCATTTCTTCGAGTCGGCATACAGAACGTTGTAAGCATCTAACCCAGTAATACCAGAGGGTTGTCCGGGGCGATAAATCCCAAAGGGGCTGATACCAAATTTCACGTCAGGTTTGGTTGTTTTAATTCCCTGCCAGAGGCGCTGTACCATTCTGTTAACATTATCCCGTCGCCAGTCGCCAAGGCTGAGTGTACCACCGGCTGCTTTATATGCAGAGTATGTTTTGTCATCGGGGAAAGGCTGTCCCTCAATGGGATATGGATAGAAATAATCATCTAAGTGAATGCCGTCAACATCATAGCGCTTCACTACGTCGAGAATTACGTTGTAAGCTCTGTCCTGAACTATTTTCAGTCCTGGATCCATCCAACGCTGAGTTTTCCACAAATAAACGCTTTCTGGATTGGTAGCTGCTATGTGGGGACGGACTGTTTTAGCTGGGTCGGTGGAAGTGCTGGCGCGGTAAGGGTTGAACCAAGCATGGAGTTCAATATTGCGCTTGTGACATTCTGCGATCGCAAACGCCAAAGGATCATAGAATGGTTCTGGAGCTTTCCCTTGAGTTCCTGTAATCCAAGTACTCCAAGGCTCTAATTGCGATTCATATAAAGCGTCTCCCTCCGGTCGCACCTGGAAAATTAGGGCATTAAAGTTTAGTGCTTGTAATTTAGTAATAATCTCGGTGAGTTCAGCTTTTTGTTGAGCAACAGGAAGTCCTGCTTTGGAAGGCCAATCACCATTCCACACAGATACGACCCATGCTCCTCGGAACTCCCGGCTATGATTTACCTTAACAGTACCAGCAGGTGTGGGTATAGGCGTAGGTGTCGGTGTCGGTGTCAGTATGGGCGTAGGTGTTGGTGCGGGCGTTGATATTGGCGGCTGCACTAGGTAATTAGAGGTAATTTTTTCTACCTGCCCTAAATACACTAAAGCTTGATAAACAATCGCTGCCACATCTCCACGGGTAGCTGCGAGATTGGGATTGAATAATTTGATATTTGGGAAACTAACCACCAATCCAGCACTGGTGGCAATAGCTACCTGATTTCTACCATACTCAGGAATTTGAGCAAAATCTTGATAAATTTTTGGGAGCTGTGACAGGAGGTCAGGTCTTACCTTAGTGGCAATTTCTAATCCTCCTACCAAAGAAACTAAGACTTCAATTCTAGTAATTCGGTTAGCAGAACGGAAAGTTTTATCAGGAAACCCACTAAGAAATGCTTTTTCGTAAGCTCCTTGAATGGCGGCTGCCGCCCAATAATTAGTGGCTACATCAACAAAAGGGACGTACTGCCGCTTCTTGGAAACTGTCCCAAATGCGTTAGCGATGATGGCAGCAAATTCAGCGCGGGTAACAGAGCTATCGGGGCGATAAGTGCCGTTAGGCAACCCATTGACAATACGACGTTGGGCTAAGGCTGTAATAAATAAGCGTGCCCAATGGTTTTGAATATCTGAGAAGGGAGTAGCGATAGATACCATTGTTGATTGCAGCTAGCTGGCCTTGATTTTGATTTCCTTAGCTAATTTAGCAATATCAGGGCGATCGCTGCTGCAATGTCTTAGTAAACTGTCACTACTTAAGATTGGACATTGGGAAGGAGGAGGCAGGAGGCAGAAGTTCTTTAATTTTGAATTGATTTCTTCCCCTATTCCCTACTCCCTATTGCTTATCTACTAAGTAGGATTTGCAGCTTCATTTGTAGGATTCAAGCTAGAACGCGCATTCAATGACAGCATTACGCGTGAAACGCCAGTGAAAATAACGCTGACACCAACTAGTGTGCCAAGAAGCCAAGGTGCATTGAAAGGCCACTGGAACCAAATCATTGCGCCTAAGACCAAGGTAATAATTCCATCACCTAGTATCCAAGTCCAATTCTCTTGCGGACGTAACTTAAATGCCAGAATTAATTCGAACGTGCCTTCAGCCAGTAAAAAGCTGCCAAGCAACAGAGTTAGTGTGAGAATACCTGTAAAAGGATAAACAAATAGCATTATACCGGTTGCAATATAGAGTCCGCTTAACAGAAGTTTCCAAATAAAACCTCCTTGCTGGCGGCTTTGAGTGGCATAAACTAGTTTTGTAAATCCGGCGAAAATCAAAATCACCGCAATCCAAGTCTCGGCAAATAAGGTGGTGAAATTAGGCGCTGCGATCGCAAGAACGCCCAAAATACTCAAAATCACACCACTTATCAGTGACCCATTAACATCCTTGTTAATATTTCTAGAAACATCGCTTGTCATACAAATCTTTTCCCTATTCTTAGACTAAACTCTACATTTAGGTTAGGGAATTTCTAAGTAATAGAGTATGAACCCTAAGATAGACTCATCAGTATTAACTTCATGGCGATCGTGATTAAAATTCACGACTATTGAGACATGAAACCAATCATCTGATGACATAAATCTCATAAAAGTTCTGCAAGACTGCTTAAGCGTTCATAAACAGCGATGAGACGATCTCCTTTAAGTTCAACAGAAGTATTTGGATAATTCTGAATGGCTCCAAGTAGTGTAACTTCACCATCTTGTTCAATAGATGAACTTAAAGCAGTTCGCAGCGCCTGCTGATCTAGTTGTCCTGCGGGAGGGTGAACTACTTGACCAATTTGGTTAACTAAAACTGGCCCTGCCCAGCTAGACAGTAAGCTATTTAAAAAGGCAGGATCGGCTTTTATTGAAGCTTTCAATGCCTTACGAGCTACTGCGGGGTCTTGTTGTGCCGCCTGTAAATAAGCTCTTAAAGTCGGGGTAGTCTTACCAGTTTCTGCAAACTGAGTTAATTCTTCAACAGATATTTGCCCCTGAAAAGTACCATACCTTAAAACAACTTGTTCAGCAGCATTAGCATTAGTGCTTGAGAGAAGAACAATAGCACCTACACCAAAAGCTACTGTTTGAGTGAGTAACTTACCGAATTTACTATTGTTTAATCGATTGATAAGTTGATGAATTTGCATTTTGTCTAACTTTAATAATGGTGCGGAGTGTACATAGGCAGAAAGTGCCCAAAAGTTATATTATTCCACGAAATTCCTGCTACAGACACATGATTAGGGATTTATAACTAGACGTCCCTACAGCCAATTTGTTGCAAAGACTATTGGAAATAGTGTTATTAAGCCTTTTCGTTAGGCGGAGCTAATGAGGTAGTGTTGACTGATCTTCGTCTAAAGTAGGTGCAGGTATGCCCAAATGCTTGCGTGTAGATTCTTCTGCTAGCTTTCGGTCTTGCTCGTTCTCGAAGTGGCTCTTATTTAATAAAAGATGAGGGTTTTTTGCCGCTTCATCTCGGCTTGGACGATAGCCGTTTTCCATCTGTACTTCCAGTCCATAAGTTGAAAGGCAGATATACTACGATTTTGTTCATTAATTATTCATAGTAGGTGCTAAATGGAAAATGATACTCCTGCTATAGGTTGAAGAAACTCATTCAGAAGGTACAAACCTAACATAATTTTTCAGCAAGAATACTCTATTGGTAAGGACTTGACAGATTAGCACACTGAGAACAATTTATGACCATCTCATAACTCAAGTTAATTAAAAGACTTGGGTATGGCTTTCGTAACTTTAGCAATTTTAGATTACGCAGTTTATTGAATTGGCACTTTTCTATTAATTCTCTATAAAAGTAACCGAAGAACCGAAATTTACTTAATTTGTGAATTTTTTATAAAATTGATGATTTATTTTCTGTTGCTTCAATAAACGCCTCAAATTGACCATTAGGTGTCCATTGAATAGCTCCATCTCTTCCTGTAAAAAATAGCTTAGTTTGGCTTTGGTTTAGTTCAGATAAAGTTTTGGGATCAAAGTTAGCAGAAGAAGCGATCGCTACTTGTGGTTGCAGAGCAATAACTAAATCTTTCAATGACTCAGGGGCACACCACAGCACTTGTGGGCGAGGCAAACTTCCATTTTTAATTAGCTGTTGTACTTCTTTAGATTTAACATTACCTACTAATAACCAATTTTGATCTAAAATTTGCAATTGTAAAATGGGTAATTGGTCGTTGATTAATTGTGCTACTGTCGAACCAGCTTTTACAGCTTGACCAACTGCCAAAGGTTGATAAATGCCTTGAGATTTTTGTAGTTCCTGTTGAATTGCCTGAATAGTAATAGAAGTATCTGTTTTTGGGGAATACTCATAAAAGTTTTTGATTGGTAATCGTTGCATTAATTCAAACCAAGCATTACTTTCATTGCCTTGAAAATCAGTTGCGATCGCCCAATTAATTTGATTTACACCCTGCTGTTGTAAAAACGGTAAAATTGTAAACCGTCCTGTACCTTCATCACCACTATTAATTACAGTTACAGTACCTCGATCTTGAACGATTACAATTGGTTCCGTACCAGACTCCAATACCGTTATCCTAAACAAAGTATTTGTAGAATGCCAAAGGGGTACAAATACTAAAACAATAGCAATCACATTAGCAAACCACCATCGCCTCTGCCACCAAGGTACTAGCCAAACCGATATAATCAGTGCATAAATCGCCAGAAGCTGCCAAGTAGATATACTACCTACAGCGACAGAATTTCCTGGCAGCTTGCTAAAAAATTCCACTAGTTTAATTAGCCAATCAGTCGGGTAATGCAACACCGCAGCTAAAAAGCTTCCAGCCTGAGTCCAAATTAAACCTACTAAGGCACTGATGATTCCACCTATACTTATGATCGAAATTAATGGAGTACTAATCACATTCAGTAACAAGCTATAAGATGGTACAACTCCAAAGACAAAAAGTTGCACAGGTAGAGTCCAAATAGTAGCAGCTAGGGGAACGGCAATCAAGCAGCGATCGCAGGTGGTAGCCATGCTAGGCGGTTAACTAACGCAGGTACTGTTACAATTAATCCCAGTGTTGCTAAAAAACTCAATTGAAAGCCTAAATCCCAAATCCATAAAGGATTAAACACTAATAATAAAGTCGCTGCTAATAGCAATGAGCCGAACTGTTTTACCTTCCTTTTTAATAGCAAACCAACTAATGCCGCAAAACCCATAATTACGGCTCTAAGAACCGCAGGTTGAAAACCTGTTAAACTCAGAAAAATGATTAAAGCCAAAAGTCCAAGGGTAAATTGCGTTCCTTTACTTGCCCGCCTCGTTAACTGTAAGATCACACTCAAAATCAAAGAAGTTTGGAACCCAGAAGCTGCTAAAGCATGAGCTAATCCTGCTTGTACAAATAAGTCGCGGATATCGTAGGGTAAATCAACAGCTTTGCTTCCCAACACCATTGCACTGACAAGAGGCCCTTCTGGGATACCCAACCAACGAACTTGCGATCGCACAATTCGCTCCCGAATTTGCCACCATCCCCATTTACGTTCCTGCTCTAAAACATTTATTTGTCTCCCAATCAAACCAGCAAACGTTCCTTCCTGCTTGAGAAACTTTTGAAAGTCGAAACCACCAGGATTGGAAGCTACCCTTGGTTTATACAAAATCCCAGTCACAGCAATTTCTTGACTAGGGTATAACCCAGTAGCTTGAAGTATAGGCACTGTCACATACAATTTGCCTGTAACCCCTTTTGGTACACCTGCTGAACCCTTGTCATTTTTGACTTCATCTATTTGAGTCGTTTCCAGCCAAAATTGTCCTCGCTGACTGCGAGTCAAACGAGGATTACTTGCCACTTTGCCGCGAACAATCACAAGTTGTTCTTGATTACTGCTATTTCCAGCCGGAACAAACTGACTAATATCTTTTGCACCCGGTTGCGGCACTCGCAATTGAAAATATAGAGTTGCCAATAATCCCACTAAGCCAGCAGCTAGCCATATTCGAGGATGAGGAGTAGTTTGCCATGCCTTATTTTTGCTTCCAGCATTTTCTGGTTTCTGAGCAAATGGGCGTAAAGTGGTGCGTCTTCTAAAAAAAATTGCTCCCACTATTCCCAGAACCAAAATCCACACACCACCCCAAGGAACTGCTGTAAACAACAACCCAAAAATGTAGCCAAGACAAATAATTACACCACTGGTTTGAATCATAAGATTTTTGTAAAAGCACCTAACTGGTGAAGTATAGTCCATCAAGTTGATACAAACAAAGCCCGCGTGTGCGGGCTTTATCGTTGTAGCTTTAATGTTCTAGGCTCAATATTTAACCGTATTTCTGTCCTTTAGGAAAAGCCGCATTATTAAAGGTATACCTAGCCTAAATCTCAGTGCGACAATATGGATAAACAAAAGATGAAGCCGTAGCAAATTAAATTTGGCAAAACTCTGTGTACCTACCCTGCGGAAAGGCAAAACCCCTATGCGTTTACTTTGCCTTCCTCTGCTCTTAAAAACTTATTATTTTACACAAAGCCGTACTTAGGTCTTGTACCCACATCCTTTAGGTTATTGAACTTCCTGTTAAACTCACAGTATCTTTAAGCAACGGAAAACCCAACTTCTCCCTTTGCTCAACATATAAATGAGCTACCTTTCTAGCCAAATGCCGAATCCTGGCAATATAGCGAGTTCTCTCCGTCACCGAAATCACCCCTCTAGCATCCAGCAGATTGAACGTGTGCGAACACTTCATTACATAATCTAGGCTAGGCAAGACCAATCCTCGCTCCGTCAATTGGGTTGCTTCCTGCTCATACAAATTAAATAATGTCAGTAGCAACTCAGGATTCGATGCTTCAAAGTTGTATGTACATTGCTCAATCTCTCCCTGAAGGTAAACATCACCATAAGTAATGTTGTCCGTCCAATGAATCTTGGTAATTGCCTCTACCTGCTGAAGATACATTGTCAGCCGCTCTAAACCATAAGTAATCTCAATCGACACCGGACGGCAATCAATACCCCCACACTGTTGGAAGTAGGTAAATTGAGTAATTTCCATCCCATCTAACCATACTTCCCACCCGGTGCCCCAGGCACCTACTGTTGTATCTTCCCAGTTATCCTCTACAAACCGAATATCGTGGTCTTCAGGACGAATACCTAAAGCCCTCAACGAATCAAGATAAATCTCCTGGATATTATCTGGCGAAGGTTTGATTAGAACTTGATACTGATAATAGTGTTGGAAACGGTTGGGGTTTTCGCCATACCGTCCATCGGTAGGACGACGGCATGGTTCAACATAGGCAACAGCCCAGGGTTCCGGCCCCAATGCTCTTAAAAAAGTCTGCGGATTCTTAGTACCAGCGCCCTTTTCAATATCGTAGGGCTGGGCAATGAGACAACCGCGCTCACGCCAGAAGTGATGCAATAAAGTGATTACCGATTGAAAATTCACGCTTGCTCCATCCTTAAGTTGGCACAGTGCATAAACCATTGTTGCCTAGAACCGGGCGCTGTAGGGAGTTTCAAAGGGACAAAGAAGCAATCCAAAGAAATTTTGGAAAAATAGTTGACACAATGAATTGGGTTCGCTATATTGAATAAGTGCTTGAAGCGGAGCGCGAAAGAGCGACGCATAAAAGACACCGAACCTTGAAAATATTATAGTTTGAAAGCGATTATACAGCAAGTGTATTGCGTCAAGCAAATAAAAATAACTAAGCTGAAGTTAAAAAAGAGCAGCTAAATGAGCTTATAGAGCTTTCCAAATTAAAACGGAGAGTTTGATCCTGGCTCAGGATGAACGCTGGCGGTATGCTTAACACATGCAAGTCGAACGGTGCTTTAGGGCACAGTGGCGGACGGGTGAGTAACGCGTGAGAATCTGGCTCTAGGTCTGGGACAACCACTGGAAACGGTGGCTAATACCGGATGTGCCGAGAGGTGAAAGGTTAACTGCCTAGAGATGAGCTCGCGTCTGATTAGCTAGTTGGAAGTGTAATGGACTCCCAAGGCGACGATCAGTAGCTGGTCTGAGAGGACGATCAGCCACACTGGGACTGAGACACGGCCCAGACTCCTACGGGAGGCAGCAGTGGGGAATTTTCCGCAATGGGCGAAAGCCTGACGGAGCAATACCGCGTGAGGGAGGAAGGCTCTTGGGTCGTAAACCTCTTTTCTCAGGGAAGAACACAATGACGGTACCTGAGGAATAAGCATCGGCTAACTCCGTGCCAGCAGCCGCGGTAATACGGAGGATGCAAGCGTTATCCGGAATGATTGGGCGTAAAGCGTCCGCAGGTGGCAATGTAAGTCTGCTGTTAAAGAGTGAGGCTCAACCTCATAAGAGCAGTGGAAACTACATAGCTAGAGTACGTTCGGGGCAGAGGGAATTCCTGGTGTAGCGGTGAAATGCGTAGAGATCAGGAAGAACACCGGTGGCGAAGGCGCTCTGCTAGGCCGTAACTGACACTGAGGGACGAAAGCTAGGGGAGCGAATGGGATTAGATACCCCAGTAGTCCTAGCCGTAAACGATGGATACTAGGCGTGGCTTGTATCGACCCGAGCCGTGCCGTAGCTAACGCGTTAAGTATCCCGCCTGGGGAGTACGCCGGCAACGGTGAAACTCAAAGGAATTGACGGGGGCCCGCACAAGCGGTGGAGTATGTGGTTTAATTCGATGCAACGCGAAGAACCTTACCAAGGCTTGACATGTCGCGAATCTTGATGAAAGTTGAGAGTGCCTTCGGGAGCGCGAACACAGGTGGTGCATGGCTGTCGTCAGCTCGTGTCGTGAGATGTTGGGTTAAGTCCCGCAACGAGCGCAACCCTCGTTTTTAGTTGCCAGCATTAAGTTGGGCACTCTAGAGAGACTGCCGGTGACAAACCGGAGGAAGGTGGGGATGACGTCAAGTCAGCATGCCCCTTACGCCTTGGGCTACACACGTACTACAATGCTCCGGACAGAGGGCAGCAAGCATGCGAATGCAAGCAAATCCCGTAAACCGGAGCTCAGTTCAGATCGCAGGCTGCAACTCGCCTGCGTGAAGGAGGAATCGCTAGTAATTGCAGGTCAGCATACTGCAGTGAATTCGTTCCCGGGCCTTGTACACACCGCCCGTCACACCATGGAAGCTGGTAGTGCCCGAAGTCATTACTCCAACCTTTCGGGGGGGAGGATGCCTAAGGCAGGACTGGTGACTGGGGTGAAGTCGTAACAAGGTAGCCGTACCGGAAGGTGTGGCTGGATCACCTCCTTTTTAGGGAGACCTACACCCCTTACATATCGAAAAGCATACAGCTATATAGATAGTAAGTTGGTCATTCCTTAGGTCGGTCGCAAAGACTTGCAATATGTAAAAAGCTTTCAAACTATGATTTGGTTCGAAATGGGCTATTAGCTCAGGTGGTTAGAGCGCACCCCTGATAAGGGTGAGGTCCCTGGTTCGAGTCCAGGATGGCCCACCTGAATCAATTAAAAATGTAGAATTAGAAATTACAAGTTTTTTTAATTTTTAATTATCAATTTTTAATTGTATCTGGGGGTTTAGCTCAGTTGGTAGAGCGCCTGCTTTGCAAGCAGGATGTCAGCGGTTCGAGTCCGCTAACCTCCACCTGTGGTAATTGCCATTGAAAAAACAAAAAATATTGAGAGTTCAGCAACGTGACATTGATTGTCAGACTGCTGAGATTATTCTCAGCCAGAACCTTGAAAACTGCATAGTAACGCGAAATTAGCAGGCAGACACAGACATTCTTTATGGATGTTGTAGTGAATGCAAAATTGTGAAAGACCAAATGAATTGAGTGGTCAAGCGAATAAGGGCTAACGGTGGATACCTAGGCACACAGAGGCGACGAAGGACGTGGTTACCGACGATATGCTCCGGGGAGTTGGAAGCAAACATTGAGCCGGAGATTTCCGAATGGGGCAACCCTATA